>NZ_CAUQTU010000010.1:0-68140 GCF_963521255.1 uncultured Streptococcus sp.
TTAAACTTAGCTGTTTTCATGTTTGACTTTCTCCTTCGTTTGATATCTTGTTTAGTATTTTAGCATAGGCAAAAGCACTTGTCAAGAAAAAATCCAATATTTTCTGAAAATTTCTTCAGTATAGAATATTTAGCTAATTGAAAGTTCTTGAAAATCCTTGAAATGTTTCATTTTTTAGAGGTTAAGCTCCAACTTTTCTCTATCAATTCTAGCACCTCTTCATCTGAAAACGTATCATCAAAAGCCACGCTAATCCAGTAGCGCTTGTTCATATGAAAGGCTGGATAAATGCCCTTTTTTAAAAGCAAGTCAGCTACTTGATCGTGTTTGAGATTGACTGCTTCCACTAATCCTTCTCTCCCCTTTTCCAGCTTATCCCAAGAAATTTTCATCAAAACAGCATACCACTTTTGATTGCCTTCATGGCGCAATACTGCTGTATCAGGCGACTTTTCCCACAGATACTCCAACTGATTTCCATACTTTTCTTGAACTTGAGTCATAATTCGCTTAGTCTGAGGACAGATAAAATCCTGTACCTCAAAACAAGCCTTCCGAATTTGGTAAAGAATCTCCAGACAAGCCTCACGGACACTTGCAACAAAACTTCCTTTAAAACTTTCCATATGGACTTGAGGATAGAGTTCACCAGTCTCCTGGTCAAAGACTTGAAAACTCACATTATCAGCAGTGATGGACACAGTCAGGACAAAATCACCTTGCAAAATCTGGCAACTATAAGTCCAGACTTCCTTATTTTCTACAAAACCATAGGCACAAGCCTTTTCTTGATTAAACTGATAGGATTTAAAAATTTCAAACATAAGTGAAAACTGCTACCCAAAGCTAGCAGTTCCTTTCTATTTTTTAAAAGACAACCTTGGTTCCATGCAATTGTGTCACACCCAGCTGGTCGATAAAAGTTTGACGGTTGTCCAAGTCAATCCCCCCACCTGGTAGAATTTCAATTTTACCTTTAGCGTGCTCCAAAATTCTGTGATAATGAGCAAAACGTTTGTCTAGCGAGTCGCCAGATACACCCGCACGAGTCAGGATACGAGTGATACCAGCTTGGCTAAGCCAGTCAATTGCCTCCAACTGATCTTCATCACTCAATTCATCAAAGGCCATGTGAAAGACAATTTCCATTCCTTTTGATGCAGCAATTAACTTTACAAGATTAGGCTTATCCAACTTCTTATCAGCAGTTAAGGCACCAAATACAACTCCTTGACTTCCAGCCTGAGCAGTCAAGCGAATGTCTCCTAGCATGATTGCAATTTCCATATCATTATAAACAAAATCGCCACCACGTGGACGAATCATGGTCATAATGGTCGTATCATAGTTAGCTGCCAGTTCAACCGCTGCCTTAGTTACTCCATAGCTGGGTGTTGTTCCACCAACTGCTAGATTATCACAAAGTTCGATTCGGCGAGCTCCAGCCTGCATCGCTTTTTCAAGCAAGGTCACATTTTCAGCACAAAATTCGTAAATCATTTGATTCTCCTTGAGTATTACTTTGAATTTATTATATCATATTGTTGTGAATATGCTTTCAATTTTATCAAGGGAAATAGTTACAAATTTTACTTATTCTTTGTCTGGAATGACCTTGAAGAGATAATAAGTGATAAAGATGGTCAAAGCTCCCAGACCGATTTTGACTGGCAAAAGAGGCGCAAAATAAATGGAAATTCCCATCAAGATGTAGATGGATACAATGATTTTTTTCTTACGTTCACGCGCAATAGACTTAGTCTCACGAAAATCAGCTACATATGCTTGATAGAGCTTAGTATGGTAAAGCCAATTTTCGAAGAGCTTGGAACTTCTGGAGAAACAAGCAATAGACAACAAAAGGAAAGGCGTTGTCGGTAACAAGGGTAAAACAACCCCAACAATAGCCAAGGCCAGTGATAAAAAACCAATAATAAGATAAATAATACGCATAACTACTCCTAATTAAAATAATCTTCTTCTAGTTTCGCATACAATGATGAATTTTGTCAAGCTTCAACTAAAAAGAGCCTGAAATTCATTTTCAGGTCTCTCCTCTTATTTAATCTTTTCTTCCTCGTAGTCACCCTTGCCACAAACAACCTGCTTGCCACCACCACGGACTTTTTTCTCCATGAGGAAGTTGCCACATTTTGGACAGTCACGACCAACAGGCTTGTCCCAAGAGGTAAATTCACATTCTGGATAGCGATTGCAACCATAGAAGAGGCGGTTACGTTTTGTTTTACGCTCAATGATTTGTCCCTGATGACAACTTGGACACTCAACACCGATTTCTTTTACAATTGCTTGGGTATGACGGCAATCTGGGAAATTGCTACAAGCGTAGAACTTACCAAAACGACCAAGCTTAATAACCATTGGACTGCCACACACTTCACAGTCAAATCCAGCTGGTTCATCCTTAATCTGGATTTTTTCCATTTCTTCTTCAGCCTTGGCCACTTCTTTAGAGAATGGTTTGTAAAAGGCGTCAATAACGCGTTGCCACTGCTCTTTTCCGACCTCTACGTCATCCAGTTTGCCTTCCATTTCAGCTGTGAAGGTCACGTTTACGATATCTGGGAAATATTCGACGATGAGCTTGTTGACAATTTCACCCAACTCTGTTGGTTCAAAGCGTTTGGATGTAAGGCGAACATAGTAACGTTTCTGAATGGTTTCAATGGTTGGTGCGTAGGTTGACGGACGGCCAACCCCATTTTCCTCCAAGGTCTTGATAAGGGTCGCTTCAGAATAGCGAGCAGGCGGTTGAGTGAAATGTTGCTCTGGTTTGCTATTGACCTGTTTGACCACATCTCCAACAGCCATATCTGGTAACATTTTATTCTTGTCAGAATCATTATAAATAGTAAGATAACCATCAAACTTAACCTGACTACCATTAGCAGCAAATTGAACACCATTTTGAGACAATTTAACAGCCATGGTATCAAAGACTGCAGCTGTCATCTGGCTCGCCACAAAACGATTCCAAATAAGGGTATAAAGCTTGAGCTGATCCTTATCCAGATACTTAGCAATGCTTTCAGGTGTATTAAAGACACTAGATGGGCGAATAGCCTCATGGGCATCCTGAGCTCCTGATGCATTTTTGACCTTGCTACCATGCTTAGAATACTTGCTACCAAAGCGGTCCGTAATGAAACTTGCTGCTTCATTTTGCGCTACTGGACTGATACGAGTCGAATCGGTACGCATGTAGGTAATCAAACCTTGCACACCAGAACCAATATTGATCCCTTCATAGAGCTGTTGGGCAACCATCATGGTCTTTCGAGTACGGAAATTGATTTTATTAGCAGCATCCATCTGCATAGATGACGTGGTATAAGGTAAAGGAGCATTACGCTTGCGCTCTTTCTTATCTACCTGATCCACTGAAAAGTCTTTACTAGTCAGACGAGACAAGACTTCCTTAACCTCGTCATTGCTAGTCAGTTTTAGCTTTTTACCATCTACTCCATAGAAAGCAGCCTGAAATTGCTTGGTTCCATTTTTAAAGACAGCATCAATTGTCCAGTATTCTTCAGGCTTAAAAGTATTGATTTCATTTTCACGATCAATGATGAGTTTAAGGGCAATGGACTGTACGCGCCCTGCTGATAAGCCCTTCTTGACCTTCTTCCACAAAATAGGCGAAATCGAATACCCTACCAAGCGGTCCAAGACACGACGAGCCTGTTGGGCATCGACCAAGTCCATATCAATCTTGCGTGGCTCTTTGAAAGCATTTTTGACCGCATCCTTGGTGATTTCATTGAAGACCACACGGTTGGCATCATTTTCATCCAAGTTGAGAATATGAGCCAAATGCCAAGAAATCGCTTCTCCTTCACGGTCCGGGTCACTCGCAAGAAAGACTTTATTAGCTTTTTTAGCTTCTTTTTTCAAGTCATTGATAAGAGGTCCTTTTCCTCGGATATTGATATATTGCGGTTCGTAATTATTTTCAATATCAACGGACATACTGGATTTCTTCAAATCACGGATATGCCCGACACTGGCTAAAACCTTGTAGTTTCTGCCCAAGTATTTCTCAATCGTTTTCGCCTTAGCAGGAGACTCCACGATGACTAGATTGTTTTTAACTGTTGATTTTTTCTTTTTTGTTGCCGTAGCCACAGTATCACACCTTTTCAAAGTAATAAACTTTATAAAGTGTAAACCATTTTGCCATAACTGTCAAGACTTAGCTCCTATATATAGAAGAAAAGTTTGTCTAGTAAGCGAAATTTCTTCTTAAAATTCAAATTCGGCAAGAACATCTTGCCCACTGGTCACCAATTTTGCTCCTTCTTGGATCAAATGATGGCAACCGTCTGATAATCCATCTAAAATACTACCAGGTATAGCAAAGACATCGCGCCCTTCTTCCATTGCTCGCTCACAGGTAATGAGACTACCTGAGCGTATCTTGGCCTCTGCTACAATCACACCACGGCAAAGTCCAGCAATAATGCGATTACGGGCAGGAAAATGAAATTTCAGAGGCTGTTCACCAGCCCCATACTCACTAAGAACCAGATGGTCATTGCCGATGTAGTCTTGTAAGCGTTTATTGGCTTTAGGATAAAACACATCCAACCCTGTTCCAATAACTGCAATGGTTTTTCCACCATTCTGCAGAGCTGCCATATGAGCTGCTGTGTCTATCCCCTTGGCTAATCCACTGACGATAACCAGTTCATTTTCCAAGCCTTGAATGACTTTTTCAACTGACTTAGCTCCCTGTTTGCTACAAGCACGACTCCCCACAACCGCTACTTTTGGAAATTTTAAGAGGTCAAGATTTCCCTTGTAAAATAAAAGTACAGGTGCATCGTATATTTCACTTAGATCCCAAGGGTAACAGTCATCTAAAATAGAGAAAGATGGAAATTTTTGAAACTCCTTCTCCAGATGCGCATCGTCTATCTGAAAATAACGTTCCATAAAAACAGCTGGATTTCGGCAACCTGATATATCTGCAATATCGCCTAACAACAGTTCTTGATCGAAATTTTCACCGTATTCTAGGACCTTCAAAATCTGTTGATTGGTCAAACCTGATTTTTTTAACTTATAGATTTCATAGTTTGTGATTTTCATAAATAGCTCCATTTCTTTTTCTACTCATCTATCTATTCGTAAAAAAATCAAAAAACATCCGACTATTTCAGCCAGATGTTGGAATTTTTAATTTTCGTTTTTAAGAATTTCTTCTAATTTATGATAGTCTTGGACACTGTCAATTTCATAGATGCTATTGCCTTCTAATTCTTCAACATAGACATCTAGCTCTTTGATATTATCCTTAACCATATTGTCCCAGTAGAGATCAACAAATTCGCCACTTGCATAAGCCTTGTCGATAAAGCTGACAATTTTTTCTGCAGTTGGAGCATCCCAGAAAGAGACACCACTAAGGATACGACCTGCCTTGCTATCAACAGTAATGTCTTGAACCTTATAGTCATCTCCATAGACCAAGAACCATTCGTTGGTACAATCTTCACGATAGACACTAAAATAAGTCGAACGAGTCAAATCATTGCGGAACATATTTTTAAAGAGATAATTATCGGCATCAATAACATAGCTGTTGGCTAATTCTTCTTTTACAAGATAGAGAGAGTAAAAGTTATTGTAGTCAGCGTATTTATCATTGAAAACGAGGCGAACACCATATTTTTCTTTCAAATAATCAAATTGTTCTTTAAGATAACCAACAATGATAATAATCTCGTTAATCCCTTTTTCTTTTAAAAACTCAATTTGGTATTCAATCAAGGGTTTTTGATTAACCTGAACCAAGGCCTTAGGGGTATTTTCAGTCATAGGACGCAAGCGAGTTCCCAATCCCGCTGCTAAGATAATGGCTTTCACACGAATCTCCTTTATTCTTTAATAATAATATAAACTCCAGCAATGACGACAAGTGACGTAATAATTGTCAGCATATCTAGTGCTGTTCCCAAGAAGAGAGCTGCAAACAAGACAGTCCAAACTACATAGCTCACGTTCAATCCTGTAGCTTTAGCAGGTTGCAAGCGATTGATAGCAATATAATAAGCCAAGTAGGAAATCATATCAAAGGCTGCAAAGACAATCATGAGACCTAGTAATTGTCCATTGGCTACTTCTGCAAATGACTGATGAGAGAAGAGTACAATCACAAGATAAGACAAGAATGAAGTCACTTGACGAATCAAGAGGGCTTCGATTTCACTCAATTCACTTTCCATGGCAAAGGAGCTAAGAACACTCTCACTTCCCCATGCAATGGCACAAACCAATGCACAGAGAATACCAATATAGAAGGAATTAACCTGTTCAACCTTATAGGTCTGGGCAATAATCCCTACAATAATCAAGACAATCCCAAACACAGTATTTTTCGAAATCTTATGCTTCAGAAAGAAGAAAGCCAATAAAACTGAAACTGCAGGGTAGATAGCAGATACCGATGAAGCTAAGGAACTTCCAATATACTTAACCGCATAAAGATTGGCCTGCATACCTATAGGACCAGCTAGCAAGGCTCCGATGATAACACTGACATTGCGAATATTTAAGAAAATTGAGAGACGAACTTTTCCTTCTTTTACTAAAAGAAAAGCTAGTAAGATAAAGATACTCAAAAAATCGTGAGCAGCAGCCACCACAAAGGGCGATAAATCTGTAAAAATCGAAAAGATATAAGCACTAATCGTTAGACCTAATCCCCAGAAAACACCTGAGAGTAGACCAAAAGAAACTCCATTTTTATTTTTCATCTGAACCTCCATAATATGACAAACCTTTAATAGCTCTTTGGTAACGGCTCACACCATAATCACCAAAATCTGCACCTTGCTCTTCTTTGTAAACTGTCCATAAACTCCAAATAGCGTCTTGTAAAATTTTATAAATGGCAATCTTTTCACGAGAGACAGGTGTTTGCTCACTCTCATAGCGAGACAAGAAGGCTTCTTCCTCTTGGGAAGTGAATTCAGATTCTAAAAATAGGGCTGCCAAATCCCACATTGGATCATTCATTGATGAGTATTCCCAATCAATCAGATATAGACGTCCTTGAGGTGATTCGATAAAGTTTTCAGGCACCAAATCGATGTGACAAGATTTTCTGTCAACACCTAAGTCAGCCAGTCTTTTCTCTAAAGAGAAGACTTCTTCTCGAACAACTTCATAGTTGGCATAAGGAATCTTTTCTTCAATCAAGGATTCGTATTTTTTGATTTCTTCAAAAGGAGCAAATTCTCCTCTTAATTCCTTGCCAGAAGCATGAATGGTTTGTAAAATTGGAGCAATTTTATCAAATTTAGTCTTGATTGACGTTGAATCAAGCGTGATAGCAGATTCAATATACTCATTCACTTTGATACCAGCTTCAATATCAAAAAGATAATTTTTGACATCTAAGTCTAAATCTTTAAGTAGTTCAAGATTGTACTTTTCATCTTGACGATTGATTAGTTTTTCAGTCCCTTTACCAAAGAACTTAACAATGTATTGCTTATTTGTTGTTTTGACCAAATAGTTTTGATTGGTCATTCCCCCCAGTTGTTCAACACTGAGGACTTCCTCTTCTGCACTAAGTAAAGAAGAAATTTTTTCTTTAATGATTTTCTCCACAATTAACCTCCAGCACTTATACTTCCCACTTAAACACGGTTTTAAAGGCTGTGTTTAAATCGGTAGCAAAGACACGGTGAATATCTTTAATTTCTCTTACAGGTTCTTCTAGATAAAGGATATTTTTAAGACGATTGGCAAATTTCTTGACTTCCATCATTTGGATGGCATTTTCAAAATCAATGCGACCAGAACGAGAGGAACCAACTAAGAGCAAGCCCTTTTCTAAGGCATCGCGTGTATTGAGATTGATTTTATATTCGCTAACGCCCATCATGAGAATCGTTCCCTGAGGACGAATGTAGCGAATCAAGTCATTTATAGCTGGTCCAGTACCATCACCACCACAACACTCAAAAGCATGGTCAAAGGCCAAATCTTCAGGAATATTATCAGTAATATAACATTCTTTAGCAAAAGAGAAGAGCTCCAATTTTTCCCAATGACGACCAATAACCACAATCTCTGCTTCTGGTAAAGTATAGTTGATAATATTGGCAACCACAAATGCTAAACTGCCATCTCCGATAACGGCAATTCGGTCCCTCTTGCTATGAGCAAGGGTCAGTAAGCGATTCATGGCATGCATACCAACACTGACAAACTCTGTAATGGCTGCAACCGTATCTTCGATAGCATCATAAGCCACCACACGGTCTTTAGGAAGAGAAACAAACTCTCTCATAAAGCCATCAAAGCCACTAGACAAGAAATGAGTCCCTGTCATGTAGTTCTCATAAAATTCTTCATCACTCTGCATAGGGGGCTGATTAGGAATCATGACAACTTTTTGCCCAACCTCATAAGTTCCTGTCGGATCAGAAATAACGGTTCCACATGATTCGTGAATCATTGCCATTGGAAGTTTTTTATTCAAAATCTTTGGATCACGTTTTCCTTGGTAGTAACGTTGATCCGCATGACAGACAGCCATGTAGTTAGGGCGGATGAGGATATGATTCTGTTGGTCAATATCCTCTTCCTGGTATTTGACATTGATAAACTTTGGCTTAGTCAGTTGATAAATTTGATTAATCATATCACTAGTCTTTCTCAATCATACTTTTTGCAATCTTCAAATCTGTCACTGTTGTGATTTTTAGGTTTGAGTATTCCCCCTTAGCCAAGGCCACCTCTTTTCCTTTAATGACGAAGATTTTACATGCATCTGTTAAGATTTCCTTCTCTTCAACAGAGAGAGAGCCGTAAAGATCCATGAAGTCCTTGCAACGGAATGTTTGAGGTGTTTGTCCTTGATAGAGGTGGGCACGATTTGGAATATCTGTAATAAATTGACCATTAGTGCTTTCAACGATGGTATCAACCGCTTCTACCACTGTGTCCACTGCGTCATGATCTTGACAAAGTTTGATATTGTCTTGAATCATGCGAAGCGTAATAAATGGGCGAACAGAATCGTGGGTAACAACGATATCCTCTGGAGTAAGCGGACGATAAGCATCAATGGCTTCAATGATTTTCTCAATACTCGTATTACGGTCAGCACCACCCTTTGTAATGATGATACGTTCCTTATGAAGAGGAAGGTATTTATCTACAAGATCTTCTGCATGTGAAACCCAGTCTCCATGAACCCCAACTACAATTTTTTCAATACTTGGTTCCAAGACAAATTTTTCAATTGTATGAATCAAAATAGGTCGATCACCTAGCTCTAAAAATTGTTTTGGCAAGTTACTGATCCCCATGCGAGTACCAGTTCCACCGGCAAGAATTCCTGCATAAATCATCTATTTTCTCCTTTGTCTTACTAAAAAAACTTATTCTCTCTATTATACCACAATCTAGTCCTATCATAAAAGAAATACTAGTCATCCCGTTCTAGAATAGGAGGATTAAAGAGTTCTATTATTCAAAGAAACTAGTCCATTTCTAGTAATGACCAGGAATTCTGTAGTCATTACTAATAAATGGTTGTGAAATTTTAGAGTTCTTCAGAATAATATACTTTCCTTAAAAAAATCTTAAAATTAAGATTTGAAACTTCAAAGCGATTACTTGACTTATACTCAATGAAAATCAAAAAGCAAACTAGGAAGCTAGCCGTAAGCTGTACTTGAGTACGGTAAGGCGACGCTGACGTGGTTTGAATTTGATTTTCGAAGAGTATTACTGCCCTTCATTTCTTATTAGCTGACTTTATTATATAAATACAAATGGGCTCGAGATAAGTCTTTAAAATAAAATATAACCAACTGCCACAAGAGCTCCAGGACCTAAAAATGCTTTTAGATTTTGCCAAAAATTATTGTTATTCGGAGGTTCAATAGATTGATTGATCTCAGAAAGAGAGACCTTTTGGTAAGAAGACATCGGAATATTCACTTTCTAATCTTGTCTTTACCTATTTTATTAATGGATTTTGAAAGAAATATTGAAAATAGTTTCCTATTTCCAATTTAGTCTTACTACATCACATTTTGAAATGATTCTTCAGGAAAGCACGATAGTTGAAATAAGCAACACCAGTATCGCAAAAGCCAACGTCAGAAAACGCTGGCTTTAAAATTGTGAAAAATTTTTCTAAACTAGATCGCTTCTGTGACAAAACTACGGCTTTCCAATACTTTGAGCATGGCGTTAGCTGTATCTAGGGCTGTGAAGAGGGGCACTCCGTGTTCAATGGCTGAACGACGGATTTGCTCACCATCTTCGTCAGCAGTTCGTTTTGTCCCAACAGTATTAATGATAGCTTGGATTCTTCCTTTGCGAACAAAGCTTGGAATATCCTTATTATCATCACCAATCTTACCAACAGGTTGGGCTTGCAATCCATGACTGGCAAAGAAGGCTGCTGTCCCTTCTGTCGCGAGGATTCCATAGCCGATATTTTGGAAACGACGAGCTAAGTCCAAGGCCTCTTCTTTGGCATCATCAGCAATGGTGAAGACTACATTTCCAAAAGTTGGCAAGTGGAGGTAAGAAGCTTCAAAGGCTTTATAGAGAGCTTTTTCCAAAGTCGTATCAGAACCCATCACTTCACCTGTTGACTTCATTTCAGGACCAAGTAAGCTGTCTACTTTAGCTAGTTTGGTAAAGGAGAAGACAGGTGCCTTGATATGAACACGGGTGCTTTCAGGGTAAAGTCCATCTTGGTAGCCAAGTTCTTCAAGTTTTTGACCAAGAATGAGCTTGGTTGCTACTTGAGCCATAGGGATATTGGTCACCTTAGAAAGAAATGGAACCGTACGGCTGGCACGTGGATTGACCTCAATAACGTAGACTTTTTCATCCTTGATGACAAACTGGATGTTCATCATTCCAAGACAGTTAAGACCGATTGCTAGGCGTTTAGTATAGTCTGCGATTGTTTCTTGCACCTTTTGCGACAAGGTTTGTGGTGGGTAAACGGCCATTGAGTCACCTGAGTGGACACCAGCACGTTCGATATGCTCCATGATACCAGGGATAAGGACATTTTCTCCGTCTGAAATGGCATCAACTTCACACTCTTGTCCAACGATATAAGAGTCTACAAGGACTGGATGGTCAGGACTAGCCTTAACAGCTGTACGCATGTAAGAACGAAGATCTTCTTCATTTTCTACGATTTCCATAGCACGTCCACCTAAAACATAAGATGGGCGGACAAGAACTGGGAAGCCAATCTTGCGAGCTGCAAGAACTGCTTCTTCTTCATTGGTAGCCGTTTGTCCTGGTGGCTGTGGAATATCCAGGTCTTTTAGAGCTTGCTCGAAGAGGTCACGGTCTTCGGCACGGTCTAGGTCAGCAACCTGTGTCCCAAGGATAGTCACACCTGCTTTTGCCAATGGCTCCGCAAGGTTGATAGCTGTTTGACCACCAAACTGAACGATAACCCCTTTTGGTTGCTCCAAGTCGATGACATTCATAACATCTTCGAATGTCAATGGCTCAAAGTAAAGCTTGTCTGATACAGAGAAGTCTGTAGAAACGGTCTCTGGGTTTGAGTTCATGATGATGGCTTCATAGCCAGCAGCCTGAATAGCCTTAACCGAGTGAACAGTTGCGTAGTCAAACTCAACCCCTTGACCGATACGGATTGGACCTGAACCTAGGACTAGTACAGATTCCTTATCAGATCTGATAGATTCATTTTCCCAACCATAGGTTGAATAGAAGTATGGTGTTTCAGAGTCAAACTCTGCCGCACAAGTATCTACCATCTTATAAACTGGAACAATCTTGTTTTCCAAGCGAAGTTGGCGAACTTGGTCAGCTGTCGTTTCCCAGAGTTCAGCAATCTTACGGTCTGAAAATCCATTAAGTTTGGCAGTTTTCAAAACTTCAAGATCTTGTGGATGGGCACCCAACTCCTGCTCAATTTCAAAGATGTGCAAGAGTTTATCAAGATAGAAGATATCGATTTTTGTAAGCTCTGCAATTTCTTCTGGTGTGTAGCCACGACGAATTGCTTCTGATACGTAGAAGAGACGGTCATCTTGGGCTTTGACTACTTTTTCAATCAAGGCATCATCAGAAACTGCTGCAAGTTCAGGCATTTCATTGTGGTGCACCCCAATTTCAAGGGAACGACAAGCTTTAAGAAGAGATTCTTCGATGTTACGACCGATTGCCATGACTTCTCCAGTCGCCTTCATCTGGGTACCAAGACGGCGTTCACCTTTTTCAAACTTGTCAAATGGGAAACGAGGAATCTTGGCAACCACGTAGTCAAGGGCAGGCTCAAACATGGCATAGGTTGAACCTGTAACTGGGTTAATAACCTCATCCAAGGTCAAACCTACTGCAATCTTAGCAGCCAATTTTGCAATCGGATACCCTGTCGCCTTAGATGCCAGGGCTGAAGAACGCGATACACGAGGATTTACTTCGATAACATAGTACTTAAAACTGTGTGGGTCAAGTGCTAGCTGAACGTTACATCCACCTTCAATCTTAAGAGCACGAATGATGCTCAAGCTCGCATCACGTAGCATTTGGTTTTCATAATCTGACATGGTTTGGGCAGGGGCAAATACGATGGAATCCCCTGTGTGAATCCCAACTGGGTCAAAGTTTTCCATGTTACAAACAACCAGGGCATTGTCAGCTGAGTCACGCATCACTTCGTATTCGATTTCCTTGAAACCTGCGATTGAACGTTCAATTAAACATTGGGTAACAGGTGATAATTTCAAACCATTTTCAGCGATTTCACGCAATTCTTCCTCGTTGGCACACATACCACCACCAGTACCACCAAGAGTAAAGGCTGGACGGACGATGACTGGGTACCCAATTGTCGCTGCAAAGGCAACTGCTTCTTCTACTGTGTTAACAATTTCAGATTCTGGAATGGGTTGTTCCAATTCTTCCATCAATTGTTTAAAGAGATCACGATCCTCGGCTTGGTCAATGGCAGATAATTTAGTACCCAGAAGTTCAACACCAAGCTCATCTAGGATGCCATTTTTAGACAATTCCATGGCCATATTGAGCCCTGTCTGACCACCGAGTGTTGGCAGCAAGGCATCTGGACGTTCCTTACGAAGAATGCGTGTCACAAACTCAAGTGTAATCGGTTCAATATAAACCTTATCAGCAATCTCCTTGTCCGTCATGATGGTGGCAGGGTTTGAGTTAACCAAGACAACCTCATAACCTTCCTCTTTCAAAGACAAGCAGGCTTGGGTCCCTGCGTAGTCAAACTCAGCAGCCTGACCAATAATAATCGGACCAGAACCAATCACCATAATTTTTTGAATATCAGTACGTTTAGGCATAGTTTATGATACAAAGCCCGTAAAGAACACAGTGAAAATAGGAAAATCGGTGCAGACGCCTTCAGCGTCAAGACGATGTTTATCTTTTTCACACAGTTCTTAGGGCGTGTTCGCTTCCGCGAACAACGTATCTTCTCCTTTCTATTCGGCAACTCTCGGGTTGCCATTAAATAAATTCTCCGACGATTTTTTAGCGAAACGATACTTTTCGGTAAAAAATCTAGTGCAGGGAGTTTTTAGTTCGCCTGATAGCGACTAAAAGAAACGACCTGCCTTTCTATTCGTCGCCTCACAGAGCGACATTAAATAAATTCTCCGACGAGCTTTTACTCGTTCTTAGTTTGAGTGTTTAAAAGCTTCCATCATCTCGATAAACTCGTCAAATAGGTAGCTAGCGTCGTGTGGACCAGGGGCTGCGTCTGGGTGGTATTGGACAGAGAAAGCAGGTTGGTATCTGTGACGCACACCTTCAACTGACTTGTCATTGATTTCTTCGTGGGTAATAATCAAGTGCTCTGGCAAATCCTCACGGCTAACTGCATAACCGTGGTTTTGGCTGGTGAAATCTACTCGTCCTGTTGCGATTTCACGTACTGCATGGTTAAAGCCACGGTGACCAAACTTCATCTTGTAAGTCTTTGCCCCGTTTGCCATAGCAAAGAGTTGATGTCCCATACAAATACCAAAAATTGGAATTTTCCCTTGCACACCACGAATCATATCGAGTGCTTGTGGAACGTCTTCTGGGTTACCTGGACCGTTTGACAACATCACTCCGTCAGGATTGAGATGGAGAATTTCTTCAGCCGTTGTCGAATACGGAACAACCGTCACGTTACAGTTACGTTTAGAAAGTTCACGTAGGATTGAGTGCTTGAGACCAAAGTCCACTAACACCACGCTCAAACCAACTCCTGGAGCTGGATAGGATGTTTTAGTAGAAACCTGCTTAATATTGTCTGTCGGCAATACTGTCGCTTGGAGCTGGTCAGTCACATGATCCATACTGTCCCCAACATGGGTCAAGGTTGCACGCATAGTACCATGCTTACGGATAATCTTGGTAAGTGCACGCGTATCAATCCCTGAAATACCAGGAATTTTCTTGGCTTTCAAAAATTCATCCAAGGTCATTTGGTTGCGCCAATTGCTTGCTCTGCGTGCTTCTTCGAAAACAACAACTCCCTTACAAGTTGGAATAATGGATTCGTAATCATCACGGTTAATTCCATAGTTTCCGACCAAAGGATAAGTAAAGGTCAAGATTTGTCCATTATAAGACTGGTCTGTAATGGATTCTTGGTAACCAGTCATGCCTGTATTAAAGACGATTTCGCCTGTTACATCAATATCTGCTCCGAAGGCCTTGCCTTCAAATACTGTGCCATCTTCTAATACTAGAAGTCTTTTTGTCATATTTTCACCTCTCGTGGACGCTCACTGGCGTCTTTTAACGTCTTGTGTTTTAGTTGGCGTTTCTACTCGCCAATACGGATTCTAAGATTGCCATTCGAACAAAGACACCATTGGTCATTTGTTGGACAATCCGTGATTTTGGTGCTTCAACCAAGTGATCTGCGATTTCTACATCACGATTGACTGGAGCTGGGTGCATAAGGATTGCTGTTTCTTTCAAACGGTCATAACGTTCTTGAGTCAGGCCATGTTGGGCATGGTAGTCTTCTTTTGAAAACACTGCACCACTATCATGGCGTTCATGTTGCACACGGAGAAACATCATGATATCCACCTGATCAATGATTTCATCAATGGTTACAAACTGTCCATAGTCTGCAAACTCTTGACTTCTCCATTCCTCAGGTCCAGCAAAGTAAAGTTCAGCTCCCAAGCGTTTCAAAATCTGCATATTAGATTTGGCAACGCGTGAGTGGTCCAAGTCACCTGCAATAGCAACCTTGAGTCCCTCAAAGTGACCAAATTCCTCATAAATGGTCATCAAATCCAGCAAGCTCTGGCTAGGGTGTTGTCCCGAACCATCTCCACCATTGATGATGGAAGTCGTAATCGTCGGACTAGCAATCAGCTCTCTGTAGTAGTCGACCTCTGGGTGACGAATCACACAGACATCTACTCCTAAGGCAGACAGAGTCAGGATAGTATCATAAAGTGTCTCACCCTTATTGACCGAACTAGTCTTCACATCAAAGTCAAGTCGTTCCAGCCCCAGTTTAATCTCTGCTACTTCAAAGGACTTATGCGTCCGTGTAGAATCCTCAAAGAAAAGATTGGAAACAATCGGGTGGTTTTCATAAGGAAGCTGAGCTCCGTTTTTAAACTCAATTCCTCGCTTGATCAATTTCATCACTTGATCGACAGTGAGGTCTTCCATGGACACCACATGGTTCAATGCTTGTTGATTTTCTGACATGGCTACTCCTTTAGCTTTCTAAGCTTCTTCAGTAATCAGAACTCTGTCTTGGCCATCAAGTTCTGCCATCTCTACGATGATTTCTTCAGAACGACTGGTTGGGATATTTTTTCCAACGTAATCTGGACGGATTGGCAATTCTCTATGTCCACGATCGACTAAAACTGCTAAACTCACGCGCGCAGGACGACCATGACCTACAATATTATCAATAGCAGCGCGGATAGTACGACCTGTATAAAGCACATCATCCACCAAGATAACTTCACGGCCTGTCACATCAACAGAAATCAAAGAAGTATCTTCTCCACTTTTAACATCATCACGGAAAGGTTTCGTATCCAATTCCACAACAGGAACTGAAAGATTTTCTAGTTGCTCCAAACGTTCTTGGATACGGTGGGCGATAAAGACACCACGAGTTTTAATACCAGCCAAGACGATTTTATTCAAATCTTTATTGCGCTCGATAATCTCATAAGTAATACGCGTAATCGCTCGTTTGACGGTCAATTCGTCTACAACTTCTTTTGTCTTCATGACAAACCTCCAAAAAGAAAAGTCTCCTTAAACAAGGAGACTTGAAATGCATAGCCAAGCGAGCCCTACTACAAACAGCATAGACCTCACCCTTCTACTTTATCGCGCTCCTTGCCTGCCTCACGGGACAGGTTTAAAGGAATATTTAGTTATCAAATACTATAGCACAAAACAGACCTAAAATCAAGCAAAAACTTTTGAGCTCCCATCTTATAAATTGCTAAAATCATATAACTGTGGGTACTGGTCACACTCTGGATTTTTAGGATGACAAATGGCTCTTCCAAAATAAATCATAGCCTGATGGGCTGCTAACCACTGCTCCGGCGGCAAGATATCCATGACCCGCTTTTCCACCTCAAGTGGTGTTGCTGATTTTTTGACGATATCATGGTGTTTGCAAATACGCTCCACATGAGTGTCTACTGCAAAGGCTGGAATTCCAAAGCCCACACTCATGACAACATTGGCAGTCTTGCGACCAACACCTGCTAAACTCTCCAATTCCTCACGTGTTTGAGGAACTTGACCATCAAAATCGTCTAGTAACTGCTGGGCACATTTTTTTAGGAATTTAGCCTTATTCCGATACAGTCCTAGACGAGAAATGTGTGAAGCAATCTCACCCTCTGTCGCAACAGACATGGCTTGTGGCGTTGGAAAGGCAGCAAAGAGACCTGGTGTGGCCTTATTTACCGCTGCATCCGTTGTCTGAGCTGACAACATGACCGCAACCAAAAGTTCAAAATGATTGGTAAAATCAAGACTGGGCTTGGCATCTGGAAAAAGAGCAATGATTTCTTCTAGCACCTTTCGTGCTCGTTTTTTTGACAAGACCATTATTCGTCTCCATCAAATAGTCCTTGTAGGCCAGCAAAAGGACTGTTTTCTTCTTTCTTAACTGCCTGTTGGGCTTGGTATTCTTCCTCTGTCATGATTTGCCAGTCATTTCCTGACACAAAACCTTGACCAGCTTCTTCTTCAGCCGTCAAGACCTTGATAGGAATGTTCAGTAGGATATTGTCTGACACGCTCTCAGCAAGGTCTAGTTCTCCATTTTCGATAGGCAAGACCAAATCATCATCTAAAACTTCCTGATCTAGCTGGTTGGTTGCGCCTTCCATGAAAACTTCTGTGACTGGATAAGATTCAGCCAACTCAACTGGCTCCATACTGCGACTTGAAGCAAGAACAATGGTATAAGATAGTTGATAATCTAAGAAATACATACGGTCTTCGTATTGGACTTTCCCAACCGCAAGGATATCTTTTACATCTAAAATTTCTTGATTACGTGCACGCAGGTCTGCGGCTAGGTCTAATGTTTGTTCAAAATGCAATCCTTCAGACTGCTTACGAATTTCTTGAATATTTAATTTCATACTTCCTCCATAAAGATCTACTCTCTTGATTATACCATGAAAAGCCTACAAATCAGCCCACCAAACTTTATAATTAAAATTCGGTTTTTGACATATTTACTATGATATATTTTTTAGTGATATACTATAGGCAAGAATACATGATATAAAGGAGGATACCCCTAGGGAAAACAAAGAACTCATTACTAATGCTTACCACTCGGATTTTAGAACTTGGATTTTCCAGTTTTCTGTTGACAAAATATCCTGAAAGGTATAGGATAAAGGTACTAATACTCGGAGGTAAGGGAGACATGAACAACTAAGTCTATCAAATAAAGAACCTTTATTTAGTAGATCTTGTTTTTGTCTCTTTTTGTGTGCTCTTTTTATACTAGATTTTCTAGTATCTTGTCCTCATTGAAAATCAAAAAACTAGAAAGCTATGCTCCTCTTGGGTTGGGCAGCTCCAAGCTAGTTTGACGAGCTTTTCAACGAGGATAATAGAGTTTTTTTGACATTGACTTTAGGCTCTACTAGGTAAAGTAGAGCTTTTTGTTATGCACTATCGACATTCTAGAAAGGGCAATCATATGATAAACATCAATCATCTAACCATCACACAAAACAAAGATTTACGAGAACTTGTCTCTGACTTAAACATGACCATCCAAGACGGGGAAAAGGTAGCTATTATTGGAGAAGAAGGAAATGGCAAATCAACCTTACTTAAAATTTTAATGGGGGAAGCTTTGTCTGATTTCACTATCAAGGGAGACATCCAGTCTGACTATCAGTCACTGGCCTACATTCCTCAAAAACTCCCCGAGGACCTGAAAAAGAAAACTCTACATGACTACTTCTTTTTGGATTCTGCTGATTTAGAGTACAGTATTCTTTATCGTTTGGCGGAGGAGTTGCATTTTGATAGTGATCGTTTCGCTAGCGATCAAGAGATTGGGAGCCTTTCGGGCGGCGAATCTTTGAAAATTCAGCTCATCCATGAATTAGCTAAACCCTTTGAAATTCTATTTTTAGATGAACCTTCAAATGACCTAGACTTTGAGACGGTTGATTGGCTAAAAGGTCAGATTCAAAAGATTAGGCAAACTGTTATTTTCATTTCTCATGATGAAGACTTCCTTTCTCAAACGGCAGATACTATCGTCCACTTACGACTGGTCAAGCATCGGAAAGAAGCGGAAACACTAGTAGAGCATTTGGACTATGATCGCTACAGCGAGCAGAGAAAGGCTAATTTTGCCAGACAAAGCCAACAAGCTGCTAACGACCAGAGAGCCTATGACAAAACTATGGAAAAACATCGGCGAGTCAAGCAAAATGTAGAAAATGCACTTCGAGCTACCAAAGACAGTACTGCCGGTCGCCTATTGGCTAAAAAGATGAAAACTGTCCTCTCACAAGAAAAACGCTACGAAAGGGCAGCTAAGTCCATGACCCAAAAACCACTTGAAGAGGAAGAAATCAGACTTTTCTTCTCAGACATCCAACCATTACCGGCATCTAAAGTCTTAATCCAACTGGAAAAAGAAAATTTGTCCATTGGCGAGCGAATTTTGGTGCAAGAACTACAACTAACTGTCCGTGGACAAGAAAGAATCGGTATCATCGGCCCAAATGGTATGGGGAAATCAACTCTGTTAGCCAAGTTACAGCAACTATTAAGTACCAAAAGAGAGATTGCTCTTGGTTTTATGCCACAAGATTACCACAAAAAACTACAATTGGATTTATCACCACTAGCCTATCTCCGCAAAACTGGAGAAAAAGAGGAACTTCAGAAAATCCAATCTCATCTAGCTAGTCTCAATTTCAGTTATCCGGAAATGCAGCATCAAATTTGCTCCTTATCTGGCGGGCAACAGGGTAAACTCCTGCTTTTGGATTTAGTCTTGCGCAAACCAAACTTTCTCCTACTGGATGAACCTACACGAAACTTTTCTCCAACTTCTCAACCCCAAATCAGAAAACTCTTTGCAACCTATCCAGGCGGAATCATCACTGTTTCGCATGACCGTCGTTTCTTAAAAGAGGTCTGTTCAATCATCTATCGCTTAACAGAACACGATTTGGAGGTAGTTAATTTAGAAGATTTATAAATTTGCAACATAGCAGATAGGTGGGACAAAAACACAATTTTAGGAGAAAAAGAAGTAAATCTTCCCACAATAAAACGCATACTATCAAGTTTTTTGCACACCTGATATTATGCGTTTGTCAGATTTTAAAGGCTTTTTCTCAGCCTTCATTTTACATATGTTTTAAACGTTCAATCCGTTCTGAGATAGGTGGGTGGGTGTAAAAGAGTTTTTGGAACCCTCCCCCTTTCTTGGGATCATTTATATAAAGTGCACTACTAGCATCATCTACAGGACGACTCATCGGTTTACTATTATCCAACTTATGGAGAGCAGTAATCATCCCTTGAGGATTGCGCGTCAACTCAACACTGGAAGCATCAGCTAGGAATTCCCTCTGACGAGAAATAGCTAGTTGTACCAAGGTTGCAGCGAGAGGTGCCAGCACAATAGCTAGTAGGGAAACCACTAGCATAATGATCTCTAAGCCATTTCCATCTCGGTCATCGTCACTTCGTCTGCGACCTGCGCCACCCCACCACATCATACGACCTGTCATGCTAGAAAGCATGGTGATAGCACTAGCAAGGGCGACAGCAATAGTCGAAATACGGATATCGTAATTACGAATATGACTGACTTCATGTCCCATAACAGCTTCTAGTTCTTCACGATTCATGATAGCTAGGAGACCTGACGTCACAGCAACCGCCGCATTTTGAGGGTTAGAACCTGTCGCAAAGGCATTTAAGGCTGGATCATCAATGATGAAAACACGGGGCATAGGAATCTGAGCAACCATAGCCATATCTTCCACTACATGGTAGAGGTCTGGTGCCGTTTGTTCATCCACCTCACGCGCTCCATTCATTGACATGACAATCTCTGTCGATTGAAAAATCATGGACAAAGCGTAGATAAAGCCGATAATCAGTGCGATAACCAAACCACCAAGTCCAGACTGCATAAAGAGGTAACCAACCGCATAGCCAACAAGAGCTAAGAGTAGGAAAAATACCAGCAATAAAATCCAGGTTTTTCGTTTATTGCTTGCAATTTGATCAAACAACATCTTAGTCACCTAAACCGCTAAAATCAACTTTAGGTACTACCTTTTCCTCTTCTGGAGTTTGAAGGAAATCTGCTGCTTTAAATCCAAACATTCCAGCGATAATATTGCTTGGGAAAGTTTCTAATTTTACATTGTAGTTGCTGACAACACTGTTGTAGAGTTGACGGGAGTAAGAAATTTTATTTTCTGTGTTTGTCAACTCCTCTTGCAATTTAACAAAGTTGGCACTGGCTTTCAAATCTGGATAGCTTTCTGCAACTGCAAAAATACCTGAAATCTGACGAGTAAGGGCATCACTAGCTTTCATAGCTTCTGCTGGTGAAGTCGCTGCTGCCACTTGGTTACGTAGTTCTGCCACCTTTTCAAGGGTAGAACCTTCATATTTGGCATAACCTTTTACAGTCTCAATCAAGTTTGGCAAGAGATCATTTCGACGTTTCAACTGAACATCAATCTGACTCCAAGCCTCCTTTGTTTGCATACGATTCTTAACCAAACCGTTATAGCTAACAATCACAAAAATAACAACAAGAGCGATAACTCCAAGAATAATCCAAGTCATTATATAAGTCCTTTCTACTTTTAGATTAGTACCAGTATATCAAATTTTTAATGATTGTGGTAAAATAAGATGATACTAAAGAAGGAAATAACTATGAAACCAGAAACATTTTACAACTTGCTTGCCGAGCAAAGTCTTCCACTTTCGGACCAGCAAAAAAAACAATTTGAACGCTATTTTGAGCTCTTGGTCGAGTGGAATGAAAAGATTAATTTAACAGCCATTACAGACAAGGAAGAAGTTTATCTCAAACATTTTTACGATTCGATTGCACCTATTCTTCAAGGTTTGATTCCCAATGAAACTATCAAATTGCTTGATATTGGAGCTGGGGCAGGATTTCCTAGTCTACCAATGAAAATTCTCTATCCTCAGTTAGATGTGACCATCATTGATTCACTCAATAAGCGCATCAACTTCCTCCAACTTTTGGCTCAAGAACTGGATTTGGACGGTGTTCATTTCTACCATGGACGTGCCGAAGATTTTGCCCAAGACAAGAACTTCCGTGCTCAATATGATTTTGTAACAGCTCGTGCGGTTGCCCGCATGCAGGTCTTGTCTGAATTGACTATTCCCTACCTTAAAGTTGGCGGAAAACTATTGGCACTCAAGGCTAGCAATGCGCCTGAGGAATTATTAGAAGCTAAGAATGCCCTCAACCTCCTCTTCAGTAAAGTCGAAGACAATCTCAACTACGCCCTACCAAATGGAGATCCGCGTTATATCACAGTGGTGGAAAAGAAAAAAGAAACACCAAATAAATATCCACGTAAGGCTGGCATGCCCAACAAACGTCCGCTTTAAATTTTTTAGTAAAAAATATTTACAAAGTAAACCTCGCTCTCTTATTTTCGGGCTCGGGAAAAAATGATTTACAAAATCATTTTTTTCTGCTATACTATCCTAAGCAAAGGTTTTTAATGTCATCCCGTGAGGTGACGAAGACACAGAAATACTTGAAACTCTTTAAAGTCTAGATTTTAGAGAAGTCTTACTCTGAGGGCCTATTGCTGTAAAATAATGGGCTCTTTTTTGATGCCCAAAAGTGAGGTTTATATGAAACAAGAATCAACTGTTGATTTGTTACTAGACGTTGACCAACGTCCTTCGGCTGGAAAAGGAATTCTCCTTAGTTTCCAACACGTTTTCGCCATGTTTGGTGCGACCATCTTGGTACCCTTGATTTTGGGAATGCCTGTATCTGTTGCCCTTTTTGCTTCAGGTGTTGGAACACTCATCTACATGATCGCAACTGGTTTTAGAGTTCCAGTTTATCTAGGATCATCATTCGCCTTTATCACAGCTATGTCCCTAGCTATGAAGGAACTAGGAGGGGATGTATCAGCTGCCCAAACAGGGGTTATCCTTACAGGTTTTATCTATGTGCTTGTCGCTGCTGGTGTTCGTTTTGCGGGTACAAAATGGATTGATAAACTCTTGCCACCAATCATCATCGGACCTATGATCATCGTTATCGGTCTTGGACTTGCAGGTTCAGCTGTTACAAACGCTGGTCTTGTAGCGGATGGAAATTGGAAAAATGCACTTGTAGCAGTTGTTACTTTCTTGATTGCTGCCTTTATCAATACAAAAGGAAAAGGCTTCCTACGAATCATTCCATTCCTCTTTGCCATTATCGGTGGTTACCTCTTCGCACTAACCCTTGGCTTGGTTGACTTTACACCAGTTCTTAAAGCCAACTGGTTTGAAATTCCTGGTTTCTACTTGCCATTTAGTACAGGTGGTGCCTTTGAAGAGTACAATCTTTACTTCGGTCCAGAAACTATCGCTATCTTGCCAATCGCTATCGTAACAATTTCTGAACATATCGGAGACCATACTGTTTTGGGTCAAATCTGTGGTCGTCAATTCTTGAAAGAACCAGGTCTTCACCGTACTCTTCTTGGTGACGGTATCGCAACTTCTGTTTCTGCCTTCCTTGGTGGACCAGCCAATACAACTTACGGAGAAAATACAGGGGTTATCGGTATGACTCGTATTGCTTCTGTCTCAGTTATCCGTAACGCTGCCTTCATCGCGATTGCCCTTAGTTTCCTTGGTAAATTTACTGCCTTGATTTCAACCATTCCAAATGCTGTACTTGGTGGTATGTCAATCCTTCTCTATGGGGTTATCGCCAGCAACGGTTTGAAAGTCTTGATCAAAGAACGTGTTGATTTTGGTCAAATGCGTAACCTAATCATCGCAAGTGCTATGTTGGTCCTTGGACTTGGAGGAGCTATCCTTAAACTTGGTCCAGTTACACTTTCAGGTACTGCCCTATCAGCCATGACAGGAATCATCTTGAACTTGATCTTGCCATACGAAAATAAAGACTAATACTCTTCGAAAATCTCTTCAAACCACGTCAACGTCGCCTTGCTGTAGATATGGTTACTGACTTCGTCAGTTCTATCCACAACCTCAAAACAGTGTTTTGAGCAACCTGCGGCTAGTTTCCTAGTTTGTTCTTTGATTTTTATTGAGTATAAGAGTCTAAATACATCAAAAACGAGCATTTCCAACTACGGAAGTGCTCGTTTTTCTTCTTTCCAAAAAAGGAAAGCCCTGCAGCCTTCCCTTGTCTTACTTGCGTTTCTTCTTCGCTTTTTTCATTTTGTTAGCCATGCGTTTCATAGACTGTTTCATGGCAAATTCACCGATTTTACCTTTGAGTCCGCCACCAAACATCTGGCTCATATCTGGCATTCCTGCTCCTCCAAGCGCTGACAAGTCAGGCATACCGCCTTGTCCCATCATTCCTTCAAGGGCAGACATATCCATTCCTCCCATATTTGGCATATTTTTTGGAAGGTTGTTTGGATTGATTCCCATCTGCTTCATCATCTTGTTCATATCTCCAGACATAACACCCTGCATAAGCTGTTTAGCTTGGTTAAAGTCTTTGATGAATTTATTGACTTCGACAAATGTATTTCCAGAACCAGCTGCGATACGACGGCGACGGCTTGGATTTAACAAATCTGGATTTTCACGCTCTTCAGGTGTCATGGAAGACACAATGGCACGTTTGCGCGCAATCTGGCGCTCATCCACCTTCATGTTTTGAAGGGCTGGATTATTGGCCATACCTGGAATCATCTTGAGCAAGTCTTCCATTGGCCCCATATTTTGCACCTGATCCAATTGATCAATGAAATCATTGAAATCAAAGGTATTCTCACGCATTTTCTCAGCCATTTCAAGGGCTTTTTGCTCATCGTATTCTTGAGAAGCTTTCTCAATCAAAGTGAGCATATCCCCCATGCCAAGGATACGGCTAGACATGCGGTCTGGGTGGAAGGTTTCAATGTCCGTAATCTTTTCACCTGTACCAGTGAACTTGATTGGTTTTCCAGTAATGTGACGAACAGATAGAGCAGCACCACCACGAGTATCGCCATCAATCTTGGTAAGGATAACCCCAGTTACTTCTAACTGAGTATTAAACTCACGCGCAACATTGGCCGCTTCTTGACCAATCATGGCATCAACGACGAGCAGAATTTCGTTTGGTTGAGCCAATGCTTTCACGTCACGAAGTTCATTCATCAAAAGCTCATCAATCTGCAAACGACCTGCCGTATCAATCAAGACATAGTCGTTATGATTGGCTTGGGCTTGTTCCAAACCTTGACGAACAATCTCAACAGCTGGAACCTCTGTCCCAAGAGCGAAGACAGGCACATCAATTTGTTGCCCCAAGGTCTTAAGCTGGTCAATGGCAGCTGGACGATAGATATCCGCCGCAATCATCAATGGACGAGCATTTTCTTCTTTCTTGAGTTTGTTGGCCAATTTACCAGCAAAGGTTGTTTTACCAGCCCCCTGCAAACCGACCATCATGATGATGGTTGGAATCTTAGGTGACTTGATAATCTCAGCCGTATCAGAACCTAAAACGGTTGTCAGTTCCTCATCAACGATTTTAATAATTTGTTGTGCAGGATTAAGGGTATCAATGACCTCATGCCCGACTGCACGCTCACGTACTTTCTTGATAAAGTCCTTTACAACAGGCAAGGCAACGTCGGCCTCGAGCAAGGCTAAGCGAATTTCTTTGGTTGCCTCTTGGACATCAGATTCAGAGATTTTTCCTTTTTTACGTAGATTTTTAAAGACGTTCTGCAAACGTTCTGTTAAACTTTCAAATGCCATGTTTCTTCCTCTTATTCTCTATTATCAATGCTTGTTAAAATTTCTATCTGCTCCTGCAGAAAGTCATCCTTGGGATAGCGCTCCAAAATCTGGTCAAAAATCTGACTGCGGACAATGTAGTCCGAGTACATGTGTAATTTCATCTCATAATCTTCCAGAATCTTTTCTGTCCGCTTGATATTGTCATAAACAGCCTGACGACTGACACCAAACTCCTCGGCAATCTCAGCAAGGCTGTAATCATCAGCGTAGTAGAGCTCTATATAATTCATTTGCTTATCTGTCAAAAGCGCCGCATAAAATTCAAAGAGCGCATTCATTCGATTGGTTTTTTCAATTTCCATAACTTTTATTATACCAAAAATTAGCCCAATCTACCACATTAGCAAGCTCATCCGAGAAGATAGCAAGCTAAATTTGAAAAAGACAAGAGACTAGCCCCAAGTAATTTCCAATTGATAGCTGGCAAAGGGGTGTCCCTCTTGATTTTGTAGTTGATAGTCTAAATAAATCTTTTGTCCATCCACTTGATAGCGATTCGTTTGGATAATAAACTCCTGCATGCCCATAGGTGTGGGGATATAGGCTAAACTATCACTATCCTTTAGAAATCTCATAATGGTCTTGGGATTGGAAAATCGGCTCATCACCAGTTCCTGACCATGGAATTTAATCACTACTTTTTCCTTTTCCTCATTGTAGAAAAGCAAATAGCTATAATCTCCCTTCTCATGCACTGCTACATCATAAAGCTGGTCAATCACTTCCAACTGCTCATCAAACTGAATCGTATTTCGCATCCGAATCTTCACATCAGGTCCTCTTTCTTCTCTCTTGTCCTACTATTTTACCAAAAACTCTAGCTTTTTGCTATAATGGTCATATGAACGAAAAAGTATTCCGTGACCCAGTTCACAACTACATCCATGTCAATAATCAAATCATCTATGACTTGGTTAATACAAAAGAATTTCAGCGTTTGCGCCGGATCAAACAACTGGGAACTTCCAGTTATACCTTCCACGGTGGAGAACACAGTCGCTTCTCTCACTGTCTAGGAGTCTATGAAATTGCACGACGCATCACAGAGATTTTTGAAGAAAAATATCCTGAAGAATGGAATCCTGCCGAGTCCCTCTTGACCATGACAGCTGCTCTCCTACATGACCTTGGGCATGGTGCTTACTCCCATACTTTTGAACATCTCTTTGATACAGACCATGAAGCCATTACTCAGGAGATTATTCAAAGTCCTGAGACAGAGATTCACCAAGTCTTACTACAAGTAGCGCCCGATTTCCCAGAAAAAGTAGCCAGTGTCATCGACCATACCTATCCTAACAAGCAGGTCGTGCAACTCATTTCCAGTCAGATTGATGCGGACCGCATGGATTATCTCTTGCGCGACTCCTATTTTACAGGAGCATCCTATGGGGAATTTGACCTGACTCGCATACTCCGAGTCATTCGTCCTGTCGAAAATGGTATCGCCTTTCAGCGCAATGGCATGCATGCCATCGAAGACTATGTCCTCAGTCGTTACCAGATGTATATGCAAGTTTATTTCCACCCCGCAACACGCGCTATGGAAGTTCTCCTACAGAATCTTCTCAAACGTGCCAAGGAACTCTATCCTAAAGACAAGGACTTCTTTGCACGAACATCTCCACATCTCCTGCCTTTCTTTGAAAAAAATGTGACCTTGTCTGACTATCTGGCTCTGGATGATGGTGTGATGAATACCTACTTCCAGCTCTGGATGACCAGTCCTGATAAGATTCTTGCAGACCTGTCGCAACGCTTTGTCAACCGCAAGGTCTTTAAATCCATTACCTTTTCACAAGAGGAACAAGACCAACTCGCCAGCATGAGAAAATTAGTTGAGGATATCGGCTTTGATCCAGACTATTACACTGCTATTCATAAGAACTTTGACCTCCCTTATGATATCTATCGTCCCGAATCTGAAAATCCACGGACACAGATTGAGATTTTACAAAAAAATGGAGAACTGGCCGAACTCTCTAGCCTGTCTCCTATCGTCCAATCCCTTGCTGGCAGTCGACACGGAGATAATCGTTTCTATTTTCCGAAAGAAATGTTGGACCAAAACAGCATCTTCGCAAGTATCACCCAGCAATTTTTACACTTGATTGAGAACGATCATTTTACCCCAAATAAAAACTAGAAGAGGAAATTTATGAGTATTAAACTAATCGCCGTCGATATCGACGGAACCCTAGTCAACAGCCAAAAGGAAATCACTCCTGAAGTCTTTTCTGCCATCCAAGATGCCAAAGAAGCTGGTGTCAAAGTCGTGATTGCAACTGGCCGCCCTATCGCAGGTGTTGCCAAACTTCTGGACGACCTGCAGTTGAGAGATGAAGGTGACTATGTTGTGACCTTCAACGGTGCCCTTGTCCAAAAAACTGCTACTGGCCATAAGATTATCAGCGAATCCTTGACCTATGAGGATTATCTAGATATGGAATTTCTCAGTCGCAAACTCGGTGTCCACATGCACGCCATTACCAAGGATGGTATCTATACTGCTAATCGCAATATCGGAAAATATACGGTTCACGAATCAACCCTCGTCAGCATGCCCATCTTCTACCGCACCCCTGAAGAAATGGCTGGCAAAGAAATTGTCAAATGTATGTTTATCGATGAACCAGAAATTCTCGATGCTGCCATTGAAAAGATTCCAGCCGAATTTTACGAACGCTACTCCATCAACAAATCCGCTCCTTTCTACCTCGAACTCCTTAAAAAGAATGTAGATAAGGGTTCAGCCATCACTCACTTGGCTGAAAAACTAGGATTGACCAAAGATGAAACCATGGCTATCGGTGACGAAGAAAATGACCGTGCCATGCTGGAAGTCGTTGGAAACCCCGTTGTCATGGAAAATGGAAATCCAGAACTCAAAAAAATCGCCAAATACATCACCAAAACAAATGACGAATCCGGCGTTGCCCATGCTATTCGTACATGGGTACTGTAAAAGGGTATGAATAGACGAAAACCGCTCAGCTGAGCGGTTTTTAGTATGAACATGTCATAATAAGAGTAAATTAATAAATTGAATGGCTGTTGCACAGTCACTAAAATCTTGAGAGTACAAAAACAAAATGAACAGCTGTTATATCAAATGGAGACTTTATAACTCTGGTAATTCTACCTTCAAGCTCATATCTGCAGGCTGCAACACTTTCTGAACCGCAGCAAGAAAGGCCAATCCATTATCCGATGGAGAATACTGGAATGTGATATGGATGACTTTTTGGTCAAAGTTATCGCCATATCGCTCCACATACTGCTTGCTTTCGAGGAAGTAAATGTAGTTGTTGAGTTTTTCTTGCAGAATTTCAAGATGGACTGCTTCTATTTCTTCCTGCCAGCCGACTGGATCCACCAGAAGAAGCTCTAAATGACTATCAACTATACCAATTGCATCAAGTTCGCTAGGTTCTAGTTCTGAAACAATGGCTTTATATAACAATTCTTCAAATTCTTTTTCGGAAAAATAGTGTCTCTTTCTATCTGTATCAATAAGAAGAAATTCTGGATTATCTCTTAAAAATTGTATGTTAGCATCTTCTTGACTAATTTTTAATTTCCAAAATCCGAAATTAGCATAATTAATTAATTCTTCACCATCATGTTCTCCCGACATGTAACTATCTGCAGCTTCTTTGGGAATTTCTCTAATCACTTCTGGGCAGGTAATATTAAAAGTTGGATAACGCAAGAAATACTTATCACCATCTTGACAAATTTCCAACATATCTTTTTGACTAGTATAAATCGACTTCATTTTTAATAGCTATTAGCTCCTTGTATTTTTTTAAATATTTTTTTCCATACCACTCTTCTAAAGTTTTTCCCTCCCACTCGCGGTATTCTTCAGGATATTTCCATTTATAGTAGGCTTGTAGCATATAGGGAAACATGAAATAAACTTCAAAAGCAGCAACTAAAATATTAAGAATCAGTATTGAAGCCAAAATACCGAGTCCTCCAATCAAATTATTCCTATTCTCCATCGAACTTGAGAAAAAAATACGAATGACTAGCCAAATTGCTACAACCAAACCACCATACTTGGCAATTATGCTAAACATCTTGCCGAAGAATTTATCACTAAAACTTTTCTTTAGAGTTGTCCCATATAACAAAATTCTTAATGACTCACACTCAGAAAGAATCATTAAAATAATTATTAATAATATCAATCCTACAAAAGTGAACATTCCCCAAAATCCAGCTACTGCATAAATTAAGTTTAGAGAAAAAAGATTGAGTTCAACAACTAGCCAGATAATAAAGGTAACCATAAAATGGAATTGGCCCCTATAAATCAAAATAAACTGCTGGTTGTATCGCTTCCCTAGTATAATCAATAAAAGCCATATTGCAAGTGCTATCCAAAATACCCAGTACGGAAGAAAATTAATGTCGGGTAAAGGGACTGTTAAATCTCTAGGATCAGAATGGTAAAATAAATAATCATTTAAAGCTATAATCAACCAATTGGGACCAATTATAAATAGGAAAGTCAGAATTACCAGCCAAACATATGATTTTTTTGTTCCTCTAAATTGCTCTTTTTTTAAAGCATCTTGGTAATTGTCCCGAGCAAATTTCCCTGAGACGCCATCATCTAATAAATTTAAACTCAACTCAAAACTTGCTTTAAATAGTGACTTTTTTGTCATAAGTTTAATCCTCAATCTTCTTTTCTACTAATTCTGAGTGCTTTTTCAAGTATCTCTTTCCATACCATTCTTCCACTGATTTTCCTTCCCATTCACGGTATTCTTCGGAATATTTCCATTTGTAGAATCCTTGTAAATAACTAGGAAATTCGATGTAAATTAGCATAGCAATCACAGCAATATTTAGGATAATCCATGTTATCAAAAGACCTAATCCTTCCAATAAAGTTGAAAATTTTATGGAAAAACTTTTTATAATAAAGTTTATAATGACTCCAATTCCCAAAAAACTCATTCCATAAATCGCTATCTTATTGACAATTTTGTTTCGAAGAGAAGAGCCACTTCCATTACCATACATCAGTTTTGTAAGACTTTCAATTTCAAGGCTAAACATAAAATAGGCTAATATAGTAATAAAAACAAAAATCGCAGCAACCATCCAAATAGATAAAGTTGGTAATGACATATCAATCGCTAACAGATTAAATTCAAGACTAAGCCAAATTAGAAATGTGATGACATGAAAATGATTACGATAAGGCAGTATAAAAGCTTTTCTAAAAACTTTACCAATCAATATGATAAATACCCAAATTAAGAAACAGACTAGATATACCTCAGCTGTTAGTAATGGATGTTGATAGATAGGCAATCTTAAATCTTTAGGATCAGAGTTGTGCAAGGACAGCGAGAAAACAAGAATCATAAAGTTTATAATGACAGGACCGATAAGAGTGAAAACAATATTCTGAATATGAAGAACTAGTTTAGACTTTCCTTCCCTATAATATGTTTCTAACTTAGAGAAAACATTTCCTTTCTGATACTGTAAAAAACCATCATCTTCTAGATTAAGACTTTCTTCAAAACTTGCACTAAAAATTGATTTCTTCTTCATACTTTTCACCTAAATCCTATTTTAATAACTCCTTGTGTTTTTTTAAATATTTTTTTCCATACCATTCTTCTACTGTTTTCCCTTCCCACTCGCGGTATTCTTCAGGGTATTTCCACTTGTAATAGCCTTCTAAAAAGAAAGGAAACTCCATGAATACAATCATGGCGATTACACCAATATTTGATAGAATCCAAAATATAAAGAGACCTAAAAGAGTTACGGAAGAGGAAAAATTAATAGAAAAAGCTTTGAAAATATAATTAACAATCACAGCCAAGCCCAATATACCTGCTCCATAAATAGCAAGGCCTTTGGCAATTTTATCGAGTAAGGTAGGTGACTTAACTTCTCCATACATTCGTTTTTTCAAACTTCTAACCTCTGTTCTTAACATTACATAAGTCAACAATACTTGAAGCCCAAAAAGTACTAAGATCCCCCATATTGATAATATAGGTAAAGACATAGTTGTTGCCAGCAGATTAAATTCAAACACAAACCATATTATAAAAGTTATAATATGAAATCGATAACGATAAGGGAGAATAAACGTCCGTTTAAAGAATTTACCCATTAATACCAATAACAACCAAATTAACAAGCAAATCAAATAAAGCTCGACTGTTAGCAAAGGATACTGAGAAACTGGTAACCTTAAATCTTTAGGATCAGAATTTTGCAATGATAGGGTAACAGCAAGGAGCATGAAATTTGCACCTATCGGAAACAACAGACTAAAAATAAAAGTTTTAATACCAAACCAAAAAGAGGGGCTCCCTTTCTTAAAGGCTTTCCCAAGTTTATTATAATAATCTTTTTTCTGATACTGTAAAAACCCATCATCTAATAAATTTAAACTCTCCTCAAAACTTGCTTTAAAAATTGATTTCTTTTTCATAAACAGATACCTAAATTTAATTTTTACTTTGATTTGATAAAACATCAACTATCTCATATTCCCGTTCTTCTCCAGGTGCAAATGCAATGTTGACAGTCCCTAGAAATATGAACATTATTAACATCATTAAACAAAGCATGCTAATGTTCTTCAAATATATGAATGCCAGAGCAAATATAAGAGTTAAGGCAAAAATACATAGTCGCAATAGAAACATTTTGACATAAAAACGTAATGAATTTACTGGTTTTATCTTAAAATTAATAGATTGCTCCAACGATCTATTGAGTAATTTTTCCAAAGTTTTTTTCTTTTTAGAATATAAAAGTTGAAGCAAACTAAAAGACAATAATAGACCAATAACTACTAAAACCAAGCTAGTTACTATCGAAAGATTCACATAAAAGTTGGCAAATAAATCAATATGATTCATACGAGCCCAGGCATTCACAAAAACTGCTAATCCTGCGGCTAATGACGTTGGAAGGATAAATTTGCTCGCCTTAGAGTTTTTTTCTTCGATTTTAACAAGTTCTTCATCTGAAATAGCATAAACTTTCTGATAAAAATACCAGTTTAGAGGCAAACAGAAGTATCCGAGAAAATGTTTAGGAGATCTATCTAATAGATACTGTCTCCCCTGATAATGAAATAATAGGTATCGAAGATTCCCTTTATAATATAATTTTATTTTTTGCATTCTAATCCTTACTAATCTAAAAAAACATGAGTTCTTCCAAACTATGAGGAGTATCTCGATATAATCTACATCTTATTTTAGTATTTTATCATTTATTTTATATAAGTGATGACTTTCAGTTCCAAATGCAACATTAGAAGCCGATAAATATAGAAAGATGATGGCATTTGCCATTAAACCAAAAAGTAAGTTCCCTGAGTAAAAATAATACAAGGACATAAAAAATGCTAGTCCACCAAAAACCACTATAAATCCTAGCAACTGTTTAAAGTCAATTTTTACTGGCGTGATTTTATAGTATTGTAAATGCCTAAGTTCACGCCCTAGCAAGGAGGCCATCCTTCTTTTCCGAGAATAGTAAAATAATTCAACCAGAACATATGTTAAAAGAAAAGTCATTAAAAAGAGTGCCACTGTCGTAAAACTTGAAAGATTCGTTTCAAAATACTTAGTAATATCAATCTTGTTCACGCGTAACCAATTATATAAAAAGACACTCAGTCCAGCACCGAGTGAAGCTGAAACAGTGAGTTTTGTATCACGTCCATTTTTTTCTTTTATTTTACAGTACTCATCCGATGTAATAGGATACACATGTTGAAAGAAAAGCAAATTTATAGGTGGAAAAAGATATCCTATCAAATGACATGGCCTTCTATCAAGTAAATAGTATTGATGATTGAATTCAAATACTAAATAACGAAAATTTCCATAAGTAAAACGAATTTTTTCCATCATTTCTCATTAGTCACAAACAAATCACTTTTACTTATTCCCTCTGAACTATACCCTAACAAGGTAGCATCATATTAATCTCCTAATCCATTTGCATCATTCAGTTGAATCATCCATTCCTTAATAGTTTTTAATTTTACGATTGATACATAGAAGGTTTGAAATATTCTGTTTGGCAGGCAAAATAGATTGTATTCATTGTCACTTGCATCTATGTAATAAATCTTGTTTAATTTTGTAGAAAAATTTATTTTTCCTTTAGTTCTAGAATCAACCGAATAAAAGTCATCCAGTTGTTCTCTAGTTAAGTATTCTTTCAATATTTCAATATCTTCTATATCATTTATTAAAGTCATCAGTGGAAATTCAAAATCTGTAACTCCTCTTTTAACAAATATAGCAAAATATAGTTGCGCTAACTCCTTGTTACTAATTTTACAATATTCTAAAATAACCCCTCTTTCATTTACTAAAATGAAAAATTCGTCTTCTCTTTTTTCTAGAATATAAATCATATCCACATTATCATATGCCTGCAACTTGTTATTTATTGAAACAATTTCGACATTGCTGATAAACCTTTTCAAACTTACAATATATTCATTATCAAACATTATCATTTCCTCGAAACAGATTCCATTTTTTTCTTCTATTAGATTGAAACCACAGTATCACAACATTACTTTTCAATAGAATTTAAAAAGTTATCAATAAATTGTGGCCCAATAATAAGAACTATTTTGATTGTTTATATAAGTGTTCTAGTAATTGCCGACATTTTTCGTCAATCAATTCTCTATTAGCCAGCTGATAAATCCATTTTTCTGGGATGCCTTCCAGTTGATAGTGGGCTCCAGCCAAGGTACCTGTAATGGCACCGATGGTATCTGTATCCCCTCCAAGATTAATGGCTTTTAGAACAGCTTCTTCAAAACTATCTGTTGTACCTAAACACCAGAGACAAGCCTTCAAGGTATCAACAACATAGCCTGTGGAAGCAATATCTTCCATAGATTTTTGATAAAATTCTCTATCAAATATTTCTCTAAAATGTTCCTGATACTCTTCCCAGTATTCTGATTTTTTCTTGAAATAATCTTCAAGATAAGGTTTTGATTGACAAAGTAATTTTTCTAAACGAATGTTAAGAAGAAAACCGATTAAAAGCTGGACATAAAGAATAGATGCCACGATAGACCTTGGATGAGCATGAGTCAGCTTAGTATATTTCTCAATTATTTTTGATCTATAACTGAAATCAAAATTTTCATATAAGAGCAAAGCTAAGGGAGATATCCTCATCAGAGCTCCATTGCCATTATCTCTCTCACTAGTTCCTCCACATTTCTCTGGAGAGACTCCTGCCAAATACCGTTCAATCGCCTGATTAGTCGCAACACCAATATCAAAGCAGTATCCAAAAGGTGTGAGGTAGCCCTGACGATAAGCTACAAATTTATCCATCAACCCATTCAAATCAGAATCCTCACATAGGTGTTCAATAAGTGCTAAGGATAAAGAAGTATCATCTGACCAGGTACCAGCTGGTTGATTATAGGTTCCATAACCCACCATATCTGAAATATGATAGGTATCTCTATTTCTGAACTCTACAGGGACTCCCAGTGCATCACCTATAGCTAGACCAAAGATAACCGAATTTATCTTTTGTTTAAGATTATATCTTCTATACTGATTTGAATCATCTTCCCATTTATCTTTTAATCTCATAGTCTTCTCCTATTGTATTAAATCCATTTTTAGAATAATTTTATCATCAACTATCTGCTGATTATTTCTTCCCTGAAACATATTTATCTTCTCTTTTGTCCTAACCAAACTTTAGCTAGTTCTCAATGACCTAGAAAGCTAAACAGATCTTTTACAAAATTCACATATCCTGCCTCAAATTAAATCATTTTCCTTCCTCGTCCCATAGCGGCGAAGGATAGGGGTGTGAAAAGCCAAGTTCATTTGCCAACTGTTCCGCATGAACTGTCTGACTAAGAATCTTAAAGAATTCATCCTTTGCTTCCTTCATCGTATTAAACTCCCATGTTTTCCCTACAATATATGAGCGTTCATCCCTACTGTTAATCTGAAACTTACCATTTTTAAAAAACAAATGTGTTGCCCACGGTTTCCTGCTATCTTCATCAAACAAGACATAATACAAGCTTTCAAGACCTCGTTCTTTAATCTCCTTTTCCACTATATTTTTTAAAGTTTCGATATCGATATCTAGTTTACCCCATAGTGGAGAAGGATATTGTGGCACAAAGCCATTGGAAATATAGTACTTATTTCTTGAAACGGTATGGTCTAACAATTCCAAAAATTTTTCTTTTGCATCAGGAAAATCAGAATACTCAAAAACTCTTCCTTTTCCAGCCCTATCCCTTGTTAAATATACCTCATACTTATGAGTTTGAGGATTGAGTTCAATTCTCGTTTCCCACTCCCAGGGATTATGGTCATTGAAAATTGAAAATCTCAAACTATCATAGCCTCGTTTTTGAATCTCCGATAAAAGCTCCGATCGTTCTTGCTCTCTATTAAACATTGTTCCTTTTCTCCTCTAAGATTTTGAGACTACAACCATCCCTTGGCTTTTAAAAACTTATCTGGAATACGAAGCTCGAGCTCATCCTTGATTCCTTTTAGGTATTCATCCCAATCTGTTATTTGGCTGTATACAGCTGGCTCTTTGGTCAGGGATAAGTTCACTTCTTTCGTTAATACAATGAAGAACTCGCAGAGGTCATTCTCATAATCAAATTCAATAGTAAAGTAATCGTAAGACTTAAAGTCTATTTTAAACGCATGATAGTTGGCTTCTTCAACAACATCATAAATACTAGAAGAATCCATCTTATGATCAAAATAAGTTCGAATCATTCGGCTCGTTTCTACAGCAAACTTATCGGTTTCATTTAATTTCAAAATATTATTCTCCTCAAAGACATCATTTCTTTAAAATCTATTTGGTCAATTCTTTAATAAAACTTCCGCTCTATCTGAATCTATAAAGTCTTTCAATAGTTGCAAGGTGTGTTCAACAGACTTTTCATCACGGCCATACACTCTTCTTATACTCTTAACATCAATAACCTTGGATAAAAAAGTGATTGAAAATCTCTGTTCATCCATTTGAGTGAACCAAATGTTAAACAAGCCACCCTCTCCAACTTCCAATTGCCTATTTTTACCGGTTGATGATATCCCCATCGTCATATGATATCCCTTATACGCGAATGGAAAATTAAAATTTTCATCTTCTCCTTCATGAATGGCAATCGTATCAAGGTCAATCGAAAAAATTTTCTCTAAAACTTGTTTGACATTCTGATAACCTAAACTATCTCTTGTAGGTAAGTAACCTTCGCTCATTTACGAGACCTCCAAATATTTTCGAAATTCTCAAACTTCTATTACTTTGATAGAGTCAAATCAACTATTTTCCCCGTCTTTATATCGACTTTTAATCTTCTGTCGAATAAAGCCAGTCTTCTCTCAAAGTCATCTGTTCAAAGGGATAACTATTATTGCTGTATCCACTATTATTTATCGTCCAGACTACATTTCCACTCGCATCAATCCTTAAAATGTTATTCTTTTCACTCTCATTATCAAAAGGAATCTCCAATAAAACAATAAATTCGTCACCGTGTTCAATTATATTTCGGATTTCAAATGTAAAAGATTTGATAATTTCACCATTTTCTATTAGCTGATGTTTTTTATATTCTAGCATTGTATCAACCTTTCATCTGAGAATACCTACGTTAATCATTCTTTTAATCGTTTCTTCGTATTCTTGTTAAATCAATATCCTTTCATCACACTGCTAATCCTGTAACATAGCTAAAAACTCTGTAAAGTTATTAGCTACAAACTCTATAGCAGGATCCAGCTCGTACGATTCCTCATGATACCAGATACACATGCTTGGATTTTCGGAATTCTCGACATAATTTAGACAGAGAAAATCTCCACCATACAATGCTACTATGGGAATCAACTCAAATCCCAAAATATCTTCATGGACAAACAATCTTTCATCCAGTTGGGACATTACAACATCAATGTCATACATGCCAAGTGGATTGTCTTTTGAATTCTCTAACACACACAAGAATCGCTCGATTAAAAAGGACCTATTTGTTACTGAAAATAAATTTTTGGAAGGGCGAAAACCATTTTTTCTCATTATAAAATTCTTATAATCATCAGGCAGTTTAACTCTCCACGCTACTTCTCTTTCATTTAATAGCGCATCAGTTGGCAAGGGGGAGATAATCGATTGATCTTGTTGTGTCATATTCTTCTCCTACTGTTCCTCGCTTTTCACTTCCTCAAACCATTTTTCAAACTCTAGACGTGGAAGCAATTCTTCATCCTTCTCATAACGCCCTTCATAGCTATAGCGACTATTAAGGGTATTTTTCTGTGCATCATAAATCAACCACATCTCAGTCGGATGTTCACGATTATATTCTTGGCAAACCTCCTGCAATTTCTGCATATCTTTAGTTCCATATTTCAATAAAGCAAATGCCATATTATCAGAATCATCTACTTTTTTTGTCGCAACTTCATTAACTTTTTCCATTCCAATTACAATACCATTAATTTTATAAAATGGCTTAAAACTATACAAACTGTCCGCTATCGCATAGATATATACTTTTTCTGCTTGATTTTGGACATATTCCATTGCTAACGAAATCATACCTACTTGAACTTCCATAAATTTATCTTCGAATTGTGTCATAATATCTCCTTGTATTTGTATCTTATTGATTCTAACTTATCTTAGCACTTGTTATTCTGTTTCATTATCCCATAATGGAGAGGAGTATTCAGGAACTTCCCCATTTTCTACAAAAAGTTTATTTATTTCTAGAGTAAGATCTAGTTTTTCTAGAAATTTATTTTTAGCATCCTCAAAATTATAGAATTCCAATTTTTTATTAAAACTTGCTCGATCCATGGTAGCGTAGACATTGTACACTTGCTTAGAATCGTCATATTCGATTACCACTTCCCATTCACTAGGACCATATTCGTTAAAGATAGAATACCTCAAGCTCTCGTAACCTAAATCATGAATGGCTGACAACAGTTCTAAACGTTCTTGGGCTTCATCTCTCATCTTTGCTTGACCTCCTTATTTATCCCACAAACTACATGAATAGTAGGGTGAATCTCCATTCTGTACAAAATATCTGTTCATTTCGATAAAAGACTCCATTAAATTAAGAAAAAATAGTTTTGCCTCTTCAAAATTGTCAAACTCCCTTGTTTTCCCCATTATATAGGTCCGGTCGTCTCGACTATTTACCATAAACTTCCCATCTCGATAGTATAGATGTATGGCCCAAAGTTGACTACTATGTTCATCAAATAGAGCATAATAAAGATTTTCAAAGCCTTTTTCTCTGATTTCTTTTTCTACATCTTGTTTTAACAAATCTAAATTCAAATTATTATTCATATTATTGTCCCAATTAACAGTTTATCTATAGAGTGTTACAAGTCCCATCACTATTTCTCAATAATGGAAAAACGTTCATTTTTTTGATATTTTTGATTCAATCTTTCCAGCTGGTTCATTGGTTTTATTTTAACAAGACCGTTTGGGAAAGTGATGCTGTCGTTCAATTCCTCTTGATAATCCTTAATTCCTTTAGCAATTGCTTGGGCAACTGTCGACGTATGGATTGTAAAACTAGCTATATTTTTTTCTTGCATAAAAAGGATTGCATCAAAAAACAAAACCGAAATATACAAATCAACAGCAGAACGCTGCGATAACTCTATAAGATCGCCTTCTAATATATCTTGAATCTTATCAATATCATTCTGCTTGTAGAAATACTCAGCTAATACTTGGCAAATATCAGTCGGAAAAAGATCTGGTACAGAGGTCGGAGGATCTATGCGATATCTTTTTTCACCTCTCAAAATCCCTGCAACATTGCCAGCTTGGATAGCTTCTAACAAGAGTTTTCTGTAATTTTTCATTTGATAATCTCTCTTATCTCCAATTTCGAAGAGACTTAGTTCGTTCTCTGCAAAATTTACCATTTTGTTTTTATTAAGATTAGTTTCCGCTTTTTAATCGCTACTCGCTAGAATTTCAGCACCTTCGGGTAAATATTTCTTCCAGTTCGGCCTTTGTGAATAAGCCTTGCGCTTTAGGATTTCCTCTTAAAGCTTCTGGATATTGCCTCAGGAAATTTCTATCAGCTTCTTCTTGTGTCACGTTCGGTGGCCAATAATCGTATTTAACCTTGCAAGATATTTCAAGTAGAGTCCGTTCTCCACTCTCTAGTAAGGTAAATAATTCATTTGGTAAATCATAGACTGCTAACCAAGAAGCCACGGTTCCTTCTTCAAAAACTAAATAATACTTGTCCTCATTTCTCCAGATGGATTTCCCGTATCCTTTAACTTCTTCAAACTTAATAACATCTTCCCATTCTAGTTTTGTTGATTTCATTCTATACCTCTTTTACTTAAGTGGCGATACATAATCATCTGGAAGTTTGCCCATTGATTCTATCCATTGTTGTTCAGCTTGGGGAATAAGTTTTTCAAGTTCTTTATTACTAAAAAGCAACTGATTTTTACGGTTGGAAATCAGCACAATTGGCTTTTTTCTAGCTCTATCTTTTCTAATTTCGTTCTTTTCTTCTTCCGTCGGTGGCCAACAATCGTTCTGAATCTTCCAAGATACTTCGACTAGTGATCTCTCTCCACTATCTAATAGGGAGAATAATTCCTGGGGTAAATCATAGACAACTAACCAAGAAGCTATGGTCCCTTCTTCTAAAACCAAATAATACTTGTCCTCATTTCTCCAGATGGATTTCCCGTATCCTTTAACTTCTTTGAACTGGATAACATCTTCCCATTGTAGTTTTGTTGGTTTCATTTGTTTTCTCCTAGTATAAATTCTTCTCTCAACCAAAATATCGTAAAAATCAGGTTTCTATTTCTCTTCATCAATAGGCTACGCCTTCTTTTACCCATTTTCTAGTTTCTAAATCTAAATTAAAATAGAAATCACTTCGACCAGATTTATCAAAACAATCCTCTTTAAGAGCCTCGCATACAATTCTCAGTTTCTTCTTACTTATCTCAGAAATATATAACATAGTAAATCCTGCAGGAGATTCAATTTGATCCATTTTTTCACCTTCTAAATTATAAATCTCTAATTCTGATGGTATATCAAAATTGCTTGATGAGCGACATATACTGAAGATACGCTGATTGTTAGGGTTAAAGCAAAGATGATGTAAATGTTGAAAAATAACCTGATGCTTCCCATTATGATTCCAATCTAGGGTTCCTTCTAGTAGATTTTGTTTCCCTAACAATTTTCCTTCTAAACTAAAGTAGAAAATGATTTTGCTTACAAAGTTTTCTCCACTATAGACGATAACAATGTTCTCATCTTTATTATATTCCGCATGAATGATATCTGGTAGTTCTATCTTTATTACAGAACCATCCCACTCCCATATGACCATCCGGTCACTGTAATCGATTTTCATCATCCTTCTCCTAGTCTAACTCAAATAAATTCAATCTGTATTGTTTGCTCAGTCATCATGGAATCCACTTCCTCGACAAGTTTATCTATCTCGTTCTGTGTGATAGGAATGTGATTGTAAGGTGGCTCCCAATTCTGTATACTTGACCTATATACAAGAAAACTATTATCAGTCAGCAGTTCTCCCTCTGCTTTTAAAACATAGCCATTTTCATAGTCAAAAGTAATGTTACCGCTTGTCCCAGAAATTTTCATTCTATTTCCTTCTTTACTAAAACATCATTATTCTTCTTAGGAATCTAAATCCTAATACTCAATCCAACCCCATAATAAGGAGAGAAATTCCCCTCCAAATAAGCACTTATACTTTCTCCTATTATACCACACCTCCATTTTCATCTGAAATGGTTTCCATTTTAGGACAAGAAAAAAACACTGATCATTCAGTGCTTTTTCGATTGAACTATTGCCCCCTGCCGGAATCGAACCAGCAACTACTCCTTAGGAGGGAGTTGTTATATCCATTGAACTAAGGGAGCTAGATAAAAACTCTGCTGAATGAGCAGAGTTTTTTAGTCGAATTAACGACGGATTTCTTTGATACGAGCTGCCTTACCTTGAAGAGCACGCAAGTAGTACAATTTCGCACGACGTACTTTACCGTAACGAACAACTTCAATCTTTTCAACACGTGGAGTGTGGATTGGGAAGATACGCTCAACACCTACACCGTTAGAGATTTTACGAACTGTGTAGTTTTCTGAGATGCCAGCACCTTTACGTGCGATAACAACACCTTCAAAAATCTGGATACGTTCACGGTTACCTTCGACAACTTTCGCGTGTACACGAACAGTGTCACCAGGACGGAATGATGGGATATCTGTACGAAGTTGACCTTCAGTCAAGCTTTGGATTAATGGATTCATTTTATTCTCCTATCTTTGTCAATCTTGAGGAACCTTCCTCAGCGGATAAACTGTATTTTTGTGCGTCCATTACACACAAGATACAGTTTACCAAATTTCTAGATAAAAGTAAAGAAATTTATAGCAGAATTCCTAAAAAAATCGCAATCAAACCACCTAGGTAGGTCAAAGCTAAATAAGAATAAAATACCTTCTTATCACTTAACAGTCTTTGGAGTTCGTCATTCAAGGTAGAGAAGGTTGTTAAACCTCCACAAAAACCCGTCGCTAAAATAGCATAAACTTCCTTAGATTCCACATGATTATAGAAAAGTCCAATCAAAAAACACCCCAACAGATTTGCGATCAAAGTTCCTAGTGGCAAGTTTGAAACTTGGTTATAGCGGGAAAAGAAATACCGTACGAGCGCTCCTAAACCACAAGCAATTGCAAGATAGACGATTACCATTTCTTCCTCCCTAGAAAATAAGCCAAGAGTAAGCCTCCACCGATACTCAAAAGCAAATACAGGGCTAAACTAAGATAACGCCCTGTATCCAGTAATTTTACAGCATCAAGCATTAGACTGGAAAAGGTTGTCAAACCTCCACAAAAACCTGTACCCAGTGCTAAAACCAAGCCCTTACTGGTTCCCTTATAGACTAGATATCCCTTGACAAGGTAAATCAAGCAGAAAATGCCTAGATAGTTAACAAGAAGGGTGCCCCAAGGAAAGTCAGGACTGGCTGGTAACCAAGTAGAAACCAGGTAGCGAACCAATCCACCCAACATAGCAGCTAGAAAAATTCCTAGCGGATAAAATTGTTCTTTTTTCATTTGATATTTTGATCCTGATAATCACGCGAACGTTTGAGTATGTCCGAAAATGTTGCGACAATAGTCTCCTGATAGCGCTTGTCCTCTACACGATTTCTGACCTTTTCAAAAATAACTGCTTCTCTCTTGGTATCTAAAATCGGTTTCCCTGAAGCCTTCTTATAAGCGACAACCCCTTCAACTAAATGCATTCTTTCTTCTAACAGTTTGACAATTTGGTCGTCGATTTGATCAATCTCTTGCCGAATACTCTTTAAATCCATACAATCTCCTCCTTTATTTGAATTATTGTATCAAAAAGCCACCAAATAGGCTAGTAAAATCCCAAGTCACGGTAAGAAAAATGCACTGATTGATTGCATCAGCGCACGTTTATGCTTATCCTACCTTAGCAGCCAATTCTTCTGCGAATTGTTCCAAGCGTTCAATGTCTTCTTCCTCAGCAGAAAGATCAACTTTAACACACTCTGAACCTTTTTCTGCTCCTGTCGCTACAAAAACGCGATCAAAGTCATCTACCGCCTTACAGAATTCATCGTAGAAGGTATCTCCTGAGCCGACCACTCCGTAGATTTTGCCATTCAAGTTGAGATCTGCTAGGTCTTCGTAGAAGTCCATCATCTCATCTGGCAATTCACCATCACCATAAGTATAGGTCGCAACGATAGCGATGTCTGCTTCCAAGAAGTCTGAAGCGTCAACAGTTGTACATTCATCAACATCAACATCCAAGCCCAAGTCGCGTAATTTGTCTGCTACAATATCTGCAATTTCTTCGGTATTACCGGTCATACTGGCAAATACAATTTTTGCTAATGCCATATCGTCCTCCTCAATTTATCTTTCTCCATTATATCACATCTTTTTCATTTTAAAAATAAAAATTCTTGTGCTACAATGAAATGAGAAAGAATTGAGGTTATCTATGGAAATTTGCCATCAAATTTTAGAAAAAATCAAAGAATACGACACGATTATCATTCACCGTCATATGAAACCAGATCCTGATGCCTTGGGAAGTCAGGTGGGATTGAAAGCTCTTCTCAAACATCATTTCCCAGAAAAAACCATCAAAGCCGTTGGTTTTGATGAACCAACTCTTACTTGGATGGCGGAAATGGATCTTGTTGAAGATAGTGCCTACCAAGGCGCCCTTGTCATCGTCTGTGATACGGCTAACACTGCTCGTATCGATGATAAGCGCTATAGTCAAGGTGATTTTCTCATTAAGATTGACCATCATCCAAATGATGATGTATATGGTGACCTATCTTGGGTGGATACTAGTTCAAGCAGCGCTAGTGAGATGATTACCCTATTTGCCCAAACAACCCAACTGGCCTTGTCAGATCGCGCTGCTGAGTTGCTCTTTGCAGGAATTGTCGGTGATACAGGTCGATTCCTCTACCCTTCTACCACTGCACGGACCCTCCGCCTTGCTGCTTATTTGAGAGAACATAACTTTGACTTTGCAACTCTCACTCGCAAAATGGATACTATGAGCTACAAAATTGCAAAACTTCAAGGCTACATCTACGACCATCTGGAAGTGGATGAAAATGGTGCAGCTCGCGTTATCCTGAGTCAGGAAGTCTTGAAACAATTCAATGTAACCGATGCTGAAACTGCAGCCATTGTCGGTGCACCTGGACGCATTGACAGTGTCAACCTCTGGGGAATTTTTGTGGAGCAGGCTGATGGTCACTACCGTGTTCGCTTACGCAGTAAAATCCATCCTATCAATGAAATTGCCAAGGAACATGATGGTGGAGGCCACCCTCTAGCAAGTGGTGCTAATTCCTATAGCCTAGAAGAAAACGAAATCATCTATCAAAAGTTAAAAAACTTGCTTAAAAACTGATAAAATACTTGCCAAACTTTTCAGAATCTGATAGACTAGTATAGTAACAATCTATGGCTCGCAAAGAGACCATGGCAGAAAGGAAATATTGCAAAATGAAAAAAGATATCCATCCAGAATATCGCCCAGTTGTCTTCATGGACACAACTACTGGTTACCAATTCCTTAGCGGTTCAACAAAACGCTCTAACGAAACAGTTGAGTTCGAAGGCGAAACTTACCCATTGATCCGTGTGGAAATTTCATCAGACTCACACCCATTCTACACTGGACGTCAAAAGTTCACTCAAGCAGATGGACGCGTAGATCGTTTCAACAAAAAATACGGTCTCAAATAATGATAAAAAAGAACAGTTTCAACTGTTCTTTTTTTCTTCTTTTTATGAACCAATCACTACTACTTTCTATTTGTCAACCGTCACGCTGACACTATAATTGATTTCAAATGGGGTTAAAAAATATCGAAAAGAAGCTTGATATTGAGAATGGTCAAGATGATTGAAACTACGTAGCCTAGGATTGTATTCCACTTGGCATTGGTAAATTCTCCCATCACTGACTTCTTAGAGGTCAGATAAATCAGAGGGAAGATTGAAAACGGAAGAGCGATTGAAAGAAAGACCTGTGAATAGACCAATAACTGATCTAAGGTCTTTTCTTGATGCCCAAACAAAACAGCGACTATAATCACAGGGAGCAAGGCAAAAATCCGTGTACCGATACGAATAATCCACTGTGGTAATTTCATATGCAAGAAACCTTCCATAACAATCTGTCCAGTCAAAGTACCTGTAATAGTAGAATTTTGACCACTTGCTAAAAGTGCCAAAGCAAACAAAGTGGAGAGGCTTGAACTGGCTATCGCTCCTGCTATTGTCGAATCCTGTAAAGCATTGTACATTTGAGAAAAAGCTGAAATTTCAGACGCATGGCCAAAAAAGAGGGAGGCCCCTAAAATAAGAAGCAAGGAATTAACAACAAAGGCTAGAGACAACTGAAGATTTGAATCCCAGGTCATAAAGCGAACAGCTTTTCGGACATCCTTCTTATCTTTGTAATTGATTTTCCTTGTTTGAGATAGAGAGGAATGGAGATAAAGATTATGAGGCATAACTGTCGCTCCCACAATCCCTAAAGCCAAAGTCAGTTGACTCTCATGTCCTGGCAAGGGACTTTCAAATAAAGTCGAAGTCGGTAAATAGCCACCAAAAATCCCCTGCATACTTGGATTAGATAAAGCCACCAGATAAGAAAAAATTCCTAATATGGTTAAGATAAGTGTCGTCACAACAGCTTCAATCTTCTTGAAGCCAAATTTCATCAATAAAAGCAAAAGAAATACATCTAAAACGGTTAGAAGTATCGCGACCATAATCGGTATTTTAAACAAAAGATTTAAGGCAATCGCTGATCCTAAAACTTCAGCCAAATCTGTCGCCATTAGAGCTAATTCTACAATTACCCATAGACTATAGCGGAGCCACTTGGGGGCATGATAGGCTGTTGCCTGCGCTAGATCCATCCTAGTCACCATACCGAGCTTTCCAGACATCTGTTGTAACTGCATGGCGATGATGGATGAAATCAAAATAACAAATAAAAGACTATACTTATAGGAAGCACCTCCAACCACACTGGTAATCCAGTTTCCAGGATCCATATAGCCAACTGCTACAAGAGCTCCGGGGCCCAAGAATACTTTTAGATTTTGCCAAAAATGATTATTATTTGGAGTATCAATAGACTGATTAATCTCAGAAAGTGAGACCTTTTCATAAGAAGACATACATAGCTACCTCTTTCTAATCTTCTCTTTTGATATGATGTTGAAAAATAGATTTTAAAATGGTTCCTAACTTTCTCAACTCACTCTTATTATATCATAAAAATGCCACAAAGTCTTTAAAAATTAGGTGAACTTAAAACAATTATTAACATTGGTTAATTTTTTAATACTCAATAAATCAAACTTCTAACTTTACTTTCTAATCTTGTCTTTGCCTATTTTATTAATGGAGTTTTGAAAATATAATGAAAATAATTTCCTATTTCCAATTCATCCTTATTATATCAAATTTTGGAATGTTTCTTAAGGAAAGCATGATAGTTAAAAAAAACTTTGCACTCTCGATAGCTACACAATGGTTTCTAGAGTACAAAGTTTTTTATTAGATAAGTCTTACTCTTCCTTATCTTGACTTTCAGTTCCTTTAACTGCTTTTTTAAATTCAGATAGCATTTTACCGATTGACTCGCCTAGTTCAGGCAATCGTTTTGGTCCAAAGATCAAGAGAGCTCCTAAAACGATGATAATCAATCCTGGTGCTCCGATATCACGTAAGATTCCCATTTCTCTCTCCTTTCTGCTTGCGTTTTATAATGTATTTGCTGATAGCAATACTCAATTCATAGAGTAAAATCAGGGGGGCAGTCATTGCCAAATCGCTGACAAAATCGGCTGGTGTCAAGATGACTGCAAGTACCAATAAGATAAAATAGGCGTATCGGCGATAAGCGGTCAATAATTCTGGCCCAATGAGTCCAATCGACGTCAAAAAGGCAATGATAACTGGCAATTCAAAAATCAGAGCCAAAGGCAAGGTCGTTTGAAAAACAAAGGACAGATAATTTTGGGCGGTTAACTGCGTCTCAAATAGTCCTTCTCCTAGCCCTAATAAAACCTGAAGTAAGGCTGGTGTTACAAAGTAAAAACCAAAAGCCAGTCCAACTAGAAAACAAAGGAAACTAGCTGGAATATAGGCAAAAATAGCTCTAGCTTCTTCTTTCTTCAGACCAGGTTTGATGAAAGACCAAATATGATACACCGTGTAAGGTAAGGTGATAGTAAAGGCCATCAGACTAGCCAAACGTATGTATATCCATAAAATATCATTAGGGCCTAAAACAATCAACTTTTGCTGAAAAGATTGGGTCACATACTGGTAAATCTGGTCTGCAAAAAGCAGAGAAACACAGAATACCAAGAAGAAACAAATGACCACTGCCAATAATCTCTTTCTAAATTCTACCAGATGTTCAACGATTGTCAATTCTTTTCTATCCATCTATTTTTCACCCTGTCTGAAAGTGACAATCAAGACAATAATGACAAAGACTAGCTGGCTGGCTAAACCTTCCCAACTTGGGTAAATTCCAAGTAAGTCGATCGTTGGAAATCCTGTCAACAAGTGATTTGGCGCCATATTGGTCAACTGAAGAGCATGGATACTAACTCCCAGCATCTTGAATGCCAAAGCATAAATCATCCAAGTCAAGATAAAGAAGACCTTATGTGGCAAGAAGAATTGACTGGCCTTGTTCATCACAACGGCAATAATTACCAAAATCAGCAAGGCAAGTGAAATGCCCAAGACAAATTCAAAGCTGGAAATTCTTGGTAAAATCCCAACATAAAAGAGAATGGTTTCTGCTCCCTCACGGAAAACAGCTAGGAAACTGAGGGTAAACATGGAAATAAAGGAGCCTGTTTTGGTCACTGTTTCCATTTGTGACTCCATAAAGGCATTCCATTTTTTGACCGAGGATTTGCTGTGAAGCCAGATTCCAATCAAAATCATCATTGCTACTGCAAAAATCCCCACTGATCCTTCGATTATTTCACGATTGGAGCCTGATGTTACTGCTGGAAAGGCTATTTGCAGGATGAAAGCAATGACAAGACTGGCCATAATTCCTGTGATAGCACCAGCATAAACCCACTTGAGCCCTTTACGCATCTTGGCTGCTTTCAAGGTCGTCACCAAGGCCATAACGATTAAGAGAGCCTCTACCCCTTCTCTTAGGAGAATCAGCATGGCATCAAAGGCATTGTAACGTGCGCTAGTATCAATTTGTGATAAATCTGCAATCAGTTTTTCTAATTTTTCTCGGTATTCCTTCTCACTTCCCTTGACCATAATCACAGGGCTTTCACTCTCCACTCGTGTATAGAGGGAAGGATTGGTCGTGCTAACAGAACCTTCAATCGTTGGCCAGATAGTGATGAATTCCTTCATACTGGCTGCTCCTGATGCTTGGTCACCAGCTTGGAATTGTTCCAAAGCCTTTGTCAAAAGGGCAATGCCGTCTTTGAGAGTCAAATCCGAAGATGTTTCTACTACTTCTTTTCCAGTTACAAAATCATCAATAGCCTTTTTTAAGTCCTCGAAGGAATTCTGGATGGAGTTAAAGTCTGTAGGCTCGGTTTCCATACTACTACGCAAGAAAGAAATAGCTGTTTCAACACGTCCATAATGGGCCATACTATTGTCACGAACCACACTTTCATTGATAGTCCAAGTCGAATTCATTTTCTTAAAAGCTTCTCGGACCTTTTCCAAATCTTTGGAGGCAATGGCCTGCTCTAAGACTTCAAAACGAGGACTTAGACGGTTTACCAATTTTTCTTTTTCCGCATCTAAGTTAACAGGATTTTGTTCTTTTTCAAAAGTTAATAGGGCTGAAGAAAGTTCGGTAAGTTTGTCTTCAGTAATCTCTCCTGATTGTACTAACTTTTCCTTAACAATCTTACCAGCATCAGAATCCTTATTTTCTACTCTTTCGAAGTCTGATACCATCTCCTGAACGAGTTTCTTAGCCTCAGACTGATTGCCATTTTTGACCGCTTTAGAAGCATCCGTGATTTTTACAAAGTAAGAACTCAAGCTTTCTTGGGCACCTACTGGAGAAAGAATTAAAAATGACAAAACTAAAACAAGTAACCAGCTTTTAGCCTTCCAGTAATTTCTGACCAATGTAGCCTCCTTTCTCCACACCACCAAAGCAAGCAAAAAGTCCACTACCGATGTGAGTGATGTATTCATTCATCTTATCAGTAGCACCTAGATTGGTTTGAACCTTGACAAAGTTATCTGGATCCTTCTGGAAAGAAATGAAGAGCAAGCCTGTATCAAACTGACCAGTCTTTTCATCAATTCCATCAGAGTAAGAATAAGAACGACGCAAAAGGGGCTTGTCTACTTCCTTAGCCAAACGAACATGCGAATCATCTGGCAAAAGACTCAAATCCACTTCATCAAACTCATTTTTCTTACCAAAGGGGGCACCACTTTCCTTGTAACGACCAAAGGTATTTTCTTGTTCTTCGAGACTAGTGCGGTCCCAGGTCTCTAAAAACATCTGAATCCGACGAACTGCCATATAAGATCCATTTTCCATCCAGTCCTTACTATCAGCCCAGATGACGCGGTCAAAATCTTTCTCCTTGGTTGGATTTGCTGTTCCATCTTTAAAACCAAAGAGGTTACGCGGAGTCTCCATTCGATCTCCGATAGCTGCAAAACCAGATTGACTCCAGCGAAGGGTCACTGCATTTCTCCCCTTACGTATGAGATTGCGAATAGCGTGAAAGGCAACTTGCTCATCATCTGCACAAGCCTGAATCACAATATCTCCACCTGTATATTTTTCACGTAATTGCTCTTTAGGAAAAGGCGGTAAATCTCTGAACACTTGAGGACGCTTGCTTTCTAAGTTCATCTTTTTCAAGAAACTGGCAGACACACCAAAAGTCAGCGTCAAGCGATGAGGATTAAGCCCAACTGTCTCACCAGTATCGCTCGGAGGCAAGAGAGCATTCTGGCCATCTTTTTTGACCAGTTCCCCCTCAACCAACTTGGCACTATAATCCGTCCAATCCTTGAATAGCTGGATAATCTTATCTCTATCCGTCGTATGCAAATCCAAGACAACAAAATAGATATTCTTTTGCATGGGCGTACTAATCCCAGCTTGATGCTTGCCATAAAAAGCAATTTTTTCATTTCCGTACGAGATTTTTTCCTGATTCCCAAGCTTAGGTGCGAAAAAAGCAGAAGCACCAGAGAATCCTAGCGCTAAACCAGCCCCTCCAATCCCTGCTTTTTTTAGAAATTCTCGACGGTCCATTTTCTTATCAAAAAACTTTTCGTCTTTTTCAGTCATGACTCTTATTCTCCACTAAGAAATTTACCCATTTGTGATAGAGGTTCACCAAGTTTTGTCACAGCTTCTGACAATTCTTTGGTATCTTCTTTTGTCAAATCAGTATAGAGTTTGTAGTGTTCCTTATCTGTCATGTGTTTGTCCAACAAGCTATTAACAGACTTGAAATCTGCTTCCAATTCTTTAACTAGGTTAGCGTCTGATTTTTCAAGTAAAGGTTTAAAGAGTTGGAAAATCTTCTCAGCTCCCTCAATATTGGCACGGAAGTCATACAAGTCTGTGTGAGAATAAATTTCCTCTTCACCTGTAATCTTACTTGTCGCTACTTCGTTAAGCAAGTCAACTGCTCCAGTCAACATAACCTTGTAATCCACATCTACAGTTGCAATCTTAGCTTTCAATTCTTTGATGTCATTGACCAACTGATCACCATAGCTTTCAGTTCCTTTGGTTGTATTGTCTTCCCAAAGGATACGTTCGATACGGTGGAAGCCTGACCAGCCTTCTTCTGTCTTGTTTTCATCCATGTAGTCTGCCAAACGGAAGTCAATCTTGACATCTGACTCACCAAAACTCTCGGCAATCGGTTCTGAACGCTCATAGGACATACGAATCAGTGGATAAACCTTCTTAGCTTCTTCTAACTTACCTTCTTTCAATAGTTTGACAAAGCCTTCCGTATCTGTCAACAATTTATCGATTTGCTCTTGCACAAAAGTTTTATAGTCAGCAGTGGCCTTATCAAGCATTTTTTGCTTGTCTTCAGACAAGGCTGTCACCTTAGACGAATCGGTTGTATCTGCTGATTTTTCAAACCTAACAGCACAAGCTGTCAATAGCAAGGCTGAAGATAAAAGGACAAAACCTAGTTTTTTCATTGTTTACTCCTATTGGTTCAGAAAACCTGAATTAATTTTACGTTTTATTATATCATGTTTTCACTCATTTTTCAATAAATTGTCAGAAAATTTAATGTATTTAGACTGATATTTAGCTTACAATTTGCTAGTTAGCGTGAATAAGATCCTTATTCCAGCACTTTTTTATGATCAACTCTCTATACCTTTTTCATGGCTTAAACTAAGAGATAATTGATAAATATTGAATATATCACTCTTTTATAAAGTCTAACCTTCTTTTATATTTTACAATAAGTGTAAAAAGGAGAGTTATTATGCGCTATGGCTATGTTCGTGTATCTACAAGAGAACAAAATATCGATAGACAATTTTCAGCCTTGGTAGAAAACAAATTAGCAAAAGAAAATATTTTTATTGATTATGTTTCAGGAAAGGATTTTGACAGAATAGAATATCAAAAATTATTAACTACCTTGAAGGAGAATGATGAATTAGTTATTAAATCAATTGATAGATTGGGAAGAAACTATGATGAAATTTTAGAACAATGGCAAGCAATTACTAAGAAAAAGAAAGTAAATATAACTGTTTTAGATTTCCCCTTATTAAATACAAAGAATAGCGATGATAATATCACAGGAAAACTAATCTCCGATATCGTTTTACAAGTCCTATCTTATGTGGCACAGTTTGAAAGAGAACAAATCAAACAAAGACAAATGGAAGGAATACGGGAAGCACAGAAAAAAGGGAAAAAATTCGGTAGACCAAAATTGCTTGTTCCGAATAATCTCCCTGATGTGATAGCTCAATATACGAAAAAAGAAATAACCTTACGAGAAGGTGCAGACATCTTAGGAGTATCAAAAAGCACCTTTCATAATTGGATAAAAAATTCATAGTTCCTGTCAAAAAACCTAGGATTTTTTGTACAGGAAATACACTTTATTTTAGAATCATTTTCGTTAGAAAAAAGGTTCTAAAATCCAGCATCTTGACCGATTATTATTACACTACCATTCTATCAAGTTTGTCCAAAAAAGTCTAGGTTTTTGGACAAACTGATTACTTTACAACAAATAAAAATAGGGAGTATTAAATGAATGCACAAACAAACTAAAAAATTTACACTTGCAACTATCTTAGCTCTATCACTTATTGGCACTGGAGTCATCACAGCTAATCAAGTATCAGCTAGCGAGAATACGAGTACTGAAAAACAAATAGAAGCAACAATTACAAAGGTTGAAATTGATTATTTTGGACTTAGCTTTGAAGGAAAACTTTCAGAGCCACTACCACATGGAGGTGATAATGCTGCTAAGGGAAATGTTACTTTGATTGATAAAGCGACCGGAAAAATTGTGTACCAAAGTCACAATGCTGTCATTTTTAGTGGCTTAACTAAAGATGTCAGTGATCAATTTTTACAACCTTTATTTTATAGCAATCAATTTAAAGGTGATATTTTTGTTTCAGAACAATTTCCAGATGGAATATATATTTTGGAGATGTCTGGAGAAGCTGGTTCGCCTTACGGTGACTTAACTGATACAAGAAAACGTGTCTTTAAAGTTAGAAAAGATGTGACTATCGGAAATCCTTCTACAAATTCAAATACGAATACAACAACTCAATCAGGTTCTAATTCTAATATCTCAGATAGTTGGCTACAATCTGGTTCTCGTTGGTGGTAAAACACGCCGACGGTTCCTATACAACTAATGGCTGGGAAAAAATCAATGGTGTTTGGTATCGTTTTGACAACTCTGGCTGGATGCAAACTGGCTGGGTAAAAGACGGTAGCTGGTACTATCTCGACGGTTCAGGTGCGATGAAGACAGGTTGGGTCAAAGATAACGGTAGCTGGTACTATCTTCAAGACTCAGGCACTATGAAAACTGGCTGGATGAAGGTATCTGGTAAATGGTACTATGCTTATAGCTCTGGTGCACTAGCAATCAATACAACAACCCCTGATGGCTATCGTGTTAATTACAACGGTGAGTGGGTTTAACATACAATAGAAATAGATTAAGGAGACAATTAAATGAACAAAGTGATAAAAATTGAAGATGAAACAGTTTATGTTGGAAAAGGTAATAATGGCCAATTTACTGCAATTTCAAGAAAAAGTTTTGGTTTTGAACCACAAGTAGGTGATTACGTAGAATTTTATCAAAACGGTGATGAGTATATTGTTTCAAAAATAGATAACACATCTCCAACTAGCTCTAGCCAACATTCAAATGGAGTGAGTGATAAATCTAAACTGGCCGCAGCCCTATTTGCCTTTTTTTTAGGAGCACTCGGTGGCTACGATTTTTACATCGGAAATTCTAAACAAGGATACAAGCGTATCGGAATAACTCTGCTAGCTATCATTCCTATTTTAATGCCATTTGTTTTACTAGCAGATGCTATTTGGAATATTATAATTACTATTCAAGTTTTAACTTCCAAAACTGGTAGCAAATGGCACCAAGATGCCCAAGGTTTAGAATTGCAAGATTAAATACATGAAAAAATTATTATTTCTATTCAGTGCCAGTATTTTAACTATCTCTCTTCTAACAGCTTGCCAACCTCAGAGTGAAAACACTCCCTCAGCAAGTTCTGAAGTAACTACTTCTAGTAGCAGTTCATCTACTTCCACATCGGAAGAGAAGAAAACTGACTACACCCTATACAATACTGTCCTTAAAGAATATGCAAAAGTACTAGATGGTTCACCAGCTTCACATACAGAGGTCAATTCAAAAGCAAACTTAAAAAATACTTATCCTAACGAATATTCTGGATTACAGTATAGCTTGTATGATTTAGACCAAGATGGTACGGACGAACTTTTGATTGCTCTAAAAATGGATTCTAACTATTACGATTTATTAGATATTCGAACTCTTAAAAATGGTGAAGTTATTCGACTGACCAATGCAGAAAATAATCTGGACTTTATTGGAGAACGCGTTCATTTTAATCCTTTAGAAAACGGCTATTTCCAATTATCTACTCGAGTATCTGCTAATCAAATCCAAGTCAAACTATACAAGTTGAATCAGGATAGAACACGGTTAGAGTTAGTTAGAGAATCAGATACAGAAGAGGGACTGGGGACAAAACCACCTTACCTTGACATAAGGTCTTTCTCTTGGAAATCTGTCACAAGCCTCATAAATGGAGAAATAAGCCTTCCATCAGAAAGTAAAGGAATAGATATTTCTGCAATTCAAAATGGAGATTTTTCTAGTGTCGCAGGAACTTGGAGAAATGGTACAGGTATTGAATTTACTTTCGATAAAAATGGCTTGGTAAGTGATCATTCCAAAGTTTCAATTGAACATGCTAAAGAAACCGACCGCTATCTTAAAGCAAGTTTACTTTCTAAAGCTGGTGGTGCTGGTGGTGCAGCTATTGCCTTTTTACCAGCAGGAATCCCTATAACCATGTCTGTCACCTCTTCTACAGATAATGGCTATACTGACCCATCTGATATCACACAAGACCGCTTATGGTTTGGACACCAACTCATCAATGGTAGTACTGAGGGATTTTTCTACAAGGTAGAATAGTGTTAGTAAACTCTTAAACTAGCTCAAAAAATATCTGGTAACATTTCATAAATACATATAGGATAAATATTCTTATGCTCTTAGAATAGTTATCCTATCTTTTTATTCCCTTTACATCCCTATCAATACTTGATGAATTCACTATGAAAAAGATTAGACTTTTAACCCCAAAATTGATAAAATAAAAAGGAAAAATAAGATAAAAGGAAACTATAAATCACCATGATGAACATGCAAAACATGATGCGCCAAGCACAAAAACTTCAAAAACAAATGGAACAAAGCCAAGCTGAACTTGCTGCTATGCAATTTGTGGGCAAATCTGCTCAAGACCTTGTTCAAGCAACCCTAACAGGTGACAAAAAAGTTGTCAGCATTGACTTCAATCCAGCTGTCATTGACCCAGAAGACCTTGAAACTCTTTCTGATATGACCGTTCAAGCCATCAACTCTGCTCTTGAACAAATCGATGAGACTACCAAGAAAAAACTAGGTGCTTTCGCTGGGAAATTGCCATTCTAATCATAAGAAAAACAAGCATTCAAGAGAATACTTGCCTATCGTCGGAGGAACAACTGTTCCTCTTTTTGCTTACTAAAAATTAAAGAATTCCATCGCCTGTTTGAACAGTAAATCCGTGTACTCAGGGTCTTCTTGGGCAATGGTAACCTGGTCTTGAATCATTTCCAAATCATCCGTTATCATGCCATCAGCTCCCAAATGAACTGATTTATCAAAGGACTCTGAACTATTGATGGTCCAAACGTACAATTTCTGATCGGTATTCCAAAGCTTGTTGACAAAATTTTCATCCAAGGTTGAATACTCCATGGTATAACCTGTAGCCTTGGTTCTTGGAAAAATACTATTGTAAGGTAGGATGAAAAAGACTGGAATTTGAGAATCGTAGGCTAAAACCTGGTCAATCACATGGTAGTCCAAAGATTGCATTTGGTGACCATTCTGCTTAAGAACCGTTCCATATTTTTCCATAAAGCGTTTCATCATATCTGGGCTATCTTTTCGACTGGTTTTAATCTCAATAAGAAGTTTTTGATGCAATTCATTGGCTTTATTGAGATAGTCATCAAAACTGGACACCTTGCTATGATAACCATTTTCTGAAATATCAAGTTTAGTTAATTCTTTCAAAGTTAGATCCTGAGGATTGGCATTAACACCTGTCAAATTTTTGATATTGGCATCATGCATCATGACAAACTGGCCATCTTTTGTTTCTTGTACATCCGTCTCAACAAAATCTGGACCTAGTTGGGCTGTCCTTTCCAGAGATTGGACAGTATTTTGGACACCATTCTTATTGGATACTCCCCTGTGAGAGATAATCAAAGGTTTATTTGCAACTGGAGCTTCTAAATAAACATAACCCTCAAGAGCGAAAAAGATACCAGCACATCCCATCACTCCCCATCTCATCCAGTGGTCTTTCTTTCTCCTTGGTGTGATTTCTAATTCTTCTCCTGTTAAGAAGGAAACAAACTTAATGAGAAAGTAAGTCAAGGCCATATAGTGGAAATTCTTAATCAAGACAAAGTTAAGAATTCCCAGTACAAGAGATTCCTTATGGGTCAGACCATCCATCAGTGCCTGACTTGCTAATATTGGAATCAATAAAAGAATGAAAAATAGGTAGGTTTTGACGACAATCCAAAGCAAGTTCCAAGTATAAAACCAGGAGTGCTTTCTTGTCTTCTCTAGACTGTATCTGACTGCCTCTTTGACTGTTTTCTTCTCAAATAGAAGTTGAGGTAGAGCAAACATCAACCGCACTGAAATGTAAAATAGAAGTAAAGCCAGAATAGTAACCACTATACCTATCAGCCAATACTTGTCTTCCACATAATCAACGATAAAGTCTGGAATGACAATTTTATTTAGATAGTAAATCTTTAAAATCTTTCGAATCAATGGAAAAAGAATCATGATATAAAAGAAAATAAAGGTCATTTTGGAAATCGTCACTTGCCTCATAAATAAGAAACTTTGACGAAAGACCTTGCGACTGTACTCCAGCAGGGTTCTCCTTTCATGGTAGAGGAGATGGCGAGCTCCGATAAAGAGAAGTCCTATCTGGTAATAGGCGATCAGTAAATTAACAATTACCAGAATAAATAAAGCAAGACTAATAAAGGGTGAACCCGTTATAATGGCAAAAATATTATTGTAGGAAAGAAAGAGATAGCCTGTCTGACGGAGTAAAAGTCCAGCAATCCAAGAATTTGATGGTAACCAGACAAACTCAATCATCATGAAAGTCAAGAAGAAAAGAAAGAGTATTTTATCTAGATTAAAGTATATCTGCTTAAAACCTAGATTTTTAGGTTTTTCAGGTTTCATAGGTACTCCTAGTCAAATAATTGAGACAAGTCCAAGCCTCCAAAAGGATTGTTAGAGAGGCTACTTTCTGCCCCTAACAATTCTCTAGCCTGGTCTGACTCTAGAAAGGACTCGTAAACACGCGCTGTCATACGAGCATCCTCTAGGCTATTATGAGACTGACCTTGAAATCCAAGAAACGAGGCAACGGTTTGCAATTTAAGATTGGCAATACCATGTAAATCTGAACTCCGACGTTCAAAAGCTTCATCATACAAATCCACCTTATACTGCTGGCTATAATCTAAACCATGCTCTGCTAGAATAGGCAAATCACTTTTAGCAGCATTGTAGCCTACTATAGGTAAAGAACCCACAAACTCTTGGAATTCTTTTATGACTTCCTCCACTGGAGGAGCATCTTTTAAGGTCTCAGCTGTAATCCCAGTCAAACCATTGATAAAACTTTTTAAGGGGACACTGGTATGAACATAGGAATCATAGGCATCGATTTCCTGACCATCTCTAAAACGCACTGCCGATACTTGAATCAAGTGTGTTTGCCCTTCATGCTGATTAAATTCTAAGTCAAAAGCAATGTAATCTTCTAATCGTTCCATTTTCTACCTCTCCTATACTGTTATTTTATACTCTTCGAAAATCTCTTCAAACCGCGTCAGCTTCGCCTTGCCGTAGATATATGTAACTGACTTCGTCAGTCTTATCTACAACCTCAAAGCAGTGCTTTGAGCAGCCTGCGGCTAGCTTCCTAGTTTGCTCTTTGATTTTCATTGAGTATTAATTGAGCAACTATACTATTTAGAAATAAAAGAAGCCATCAGGTTAGCATGTAACCTAAACAGCTCCTTGATTATCCTCCAAATAAACGAGCAAAAAAGCCTTTCTTAGTTGATTGGACTTCTTCTTTTGCTTGGTCCAGCTCTAGCTTAAGATTTTCTTGATCCTTCATGGCTTGAAGAGTCAATTGTTGCTGCTGATCAAGTTGTTTGTCTTTCTCAGCAATCTGACGGTCTTTGATACGCATCTGCTCGTCTTTTTCTGATAACTGACGATCCTTGGCTTTTAATTGTTCATAGAGACGAAGAATTTCTGCATTCTTCTCATCAACCAGAATCTCCATCAGTTCACGCTGCTTGACATCTTCACTGACAGGCTCATCTTCAAAAATCGTTTTTTTATAGATTTCTTCTAGCTTAATCAAGCCACTTCTGGTAACTACCGTTACCCCTTTGTCGTTTTTATCTGTGTCTTCTTCTGGTAATTCTTTGACACGGTTATTGATTGCTTGGCGAGATAATCCTAAAACCTCTGCAATCTCACTGACGGTCATTTCAATACTCATAATATCCTCTGAAACGTTTTCTAGCTTTTCTTTACTTAAATCTTATCATAAGCTAGAAAAACTGTCAAATTTTCGCTTAATCTAAGGCCTTCAAAAAGGCTAATAAAACTTGGGCAGAGCGACGTCCAGCTTCGATAATAAACTCATCAAATGAGATAGAGGCCTCGTGATTGGCATTGTCACTCATAGCTCGAATAACTAAAACTGGAAGATTAAGAGCATGTGCTGCCTGAGTAATAGCTGCCCCTTCCATCTCAACGGCTAAAACTTCTGGGAAATGGGACTTAATCGCTTTTATCTTATCATTTCCTGCAACAAAACTATCTCCTGTAGCAATCAAACCAAGATGCCAGTTTTGGTCCAATTGAGATAAACTCTCTTGAATTTTAGCAACAAAGGCTTTATCTGATTCGAAATAAAGCGGTTGTTGTGCCATTTGTCCATAGGCATAGCCAAAAGCTGTGACATCCACGTCATGATAAGCCAATTTGTCAGCAATCACAACATCACCAACTGCAATACCCTCTGCTACTGCCCCAGCTGATCCCGTATTAATTAAAGCATCCACTTGGAAATGATCAGCCAAAATCGCCACACTCATAGCAGACATGACCTTACCAATTCCACTTTCTACAAGAACGACTTCATGCGAGGCAATGGTTCCTGTATGATAAGTATTCCCTAAAACAACTTGCTCCTGAGCATTTTCTAGATGCTGGACCAAATAAGCCAGTTCTTCTGGCATAGCCGCAATAATTCCTATTTTCATTTCAATTCCTTTTCTATTACAAAAGTTTCATTGCTAAGACAAGCAAAATCAAGAGAAAGATGACTGCGAATAAGATTTTATTCAGTTTAGAATTGAAGACATTTCTCTTGGTATTTTCGATGCGACGGCTTTTATGAATAGACGGTTCGACCTGAATCTTCAAGGTTTCCTGGCTAAATCCATGATCCTTAGGATTGGCATAACCAAAACGGGAAGAAGATGTTGGTAAAATCTTAGTCTCCTCATCATCTAGCAAAGGGGGACCTGAAATATTTTCTCCTCTATTAGCTCTTTCGATTATTTCATCCGTTAATAAAGGTTTACCCATATTGACCTCCTCTATTTTTTGTGCAATTCCCAGTATTGAACAGCCATAATTGTCTTGGCATCACAGATATGACCTGATTGGATTAATTCCTTGGCTTCTTCTAAGCTCACTTCAAGGACTTCCAAGGTCTCATCTTCATCCTGCGGACGCGGATTTTCCACCTTTTTCAAATCGCTTGCTAAATATAGTTTTAATTTTTCATTACAAAAGCCAATGGCTGAATAAAAATCGTACAAGAGTTCTAATTTGCCTGTATAGGCTGTTTCTTCCTCTAATTCACGAAGGGCTGCTGCGACAGGGTCTGTATTTTCTCCTACTTCCAGTTTTCCAGCTGGAATTTCGTAAGAGACAGCCTCGATAGCTTTGCGGTACTGCTTGACCAAGATAAGTTTTTGTTCATCCGTTACAGCCAAAACACAGACAGCTCCATTGTGAAAAATTAAATCTCGTTGGGCAGTTCCTTTACCTTCTGGTAATTCAACCTGATCTTGGACCAGTTTAAAAATTGGCCCTTGATAGATTTCTTTTCGGCTAAGTGTTTTTTCTTCAAATTCCATGATAGGCTCCTACTGATTCTTAGGATGATGAGGAAGGCGAGTTGCATATTCGTCTTTATTGACCTGACGACCACGACCAATAGCAATCGCATCTGCTGGCACGTCTTTAGTAATAGTTGAACCAGCTCCAACGAGGGAATTGTCACCTAACTCAACTGGTGCAATAATGGTTGAATTTGAACCAACAAAGACATTGTTACCGATGACTGTCTTGTATTTGTTTTTGCCGTCATAGTTGACTGTAATGGTTCCTGCACCAAAATTAACGTTGCTTCCCACTTCACAGTTTCCGATATAAGTCAAATGACCAGCCTTAGTATTCTCGCCGATAGAAGAACCTTTCACCTCAACAAAGTTACCAATATGAACTTGGGCACCCAGACTTGAACCTGGACGAATGTGGGCGTATGGTCCAACAGTTACACCGTCTGCAACACTACTCTCCTCAATCATAGAGTTGGTAATGATAGCTCCTGCTCCGATAGTGCTATCCACCACATAAGTTCCATTTGTCAAAACAGTCTCAGCACCAATTTTCGTTTTCCCTTTCAAGGTAACATTGGCTTCGATTTGAACTTCAGGAGCAATCTCAACATCAATATCGATATAAGTTGCTTCTGGATTGACAAAGCTAACACCGTTGACCATGTGCTGTTGATTGATGCGACGACGCATCACTGCTTCAGCAGTCGCAAGTGCCACACGGTCATTTACCCCAAGACTTTCATCAAAATCTTTCAAAGTATAAGCACCAACTTTTTCACCAGCTTCACGGAAAATTCCAATGACATCTGTAATATAGTATTCGCCTTGAGCGTTATTGGTATTGATATTTTTCAAAGCCTCAAACAAACGCTCGTTGTCAAAGACATAAGTTCCAGTGTTGATTTCCTTGATTTGTTTTTCAAAATCTGTAGCATCCTTTTGCTCAACAATACGAAGAACCTCAGCATTGTCATTACGAACAATTCGTCCATAGCCAAAAGGATTATCTGTTTCAGCAGTCAAGATAGTGGCCACATTTTTATGATTGATGTGGAAATCAATCAAGTTTTTCAAGCTTTCACCAGTGATTAAAGGAGTATCTCCTGCAATGACCAAGGTGTGACCTGACAAACCTTCTAAGATAGGCTCTGTCATCATAACCGCATGACCAGTTCCTAACTGTTCAGATTGAGTCACAAATTCTGTCTGTCCAGCCAAGACCTCTTCAACCAATTCTGCCTTGTGTCCGACAACTGTTACTGTCTTTTCAGGTTGGATAGCTCCCACACTACGGAAAACATGTTCCAGCATTGAAATACCCGCAACCTTGTGCAAAACTTTTGGCAAATCAGATTTCATGCGAGTTCCTTTACCCGCCGCTAAAATAATGGCATAATTTGACATAATCTTCTCTTTTCTCTAGAAATTCCCTTTTATTATACCATATTTCAAATCATTCCGCGCTCTTGAATGAAAAAATGCTCTAAAGTCCTTTCCTTAACCCATTTTTTGAGTATTTTTTTTGATTTTTTTTCATTTTTAAGGTAAAATTATGAGATATGAGAAAGAAAATTAATCCGCTTATTTTATTTGGTTTTTTTGGGATTATAATTTTCATTTTAATCCTGAATCGCCCTCGTTTTGAGGACCATCCTGTAAAAACAAAGTCAAATATCGCGCAAGTAGAAACGCAAGCGCTACATAATATAGATAAACCGGTGATTGATGTTTCTGGTTGGCAACGTCCTGAGGAAATAAATTATGATACTCTGTCTCAAAACATTTCTGGAGCTATTGTTCGTGTTCATAGCGGAGCTCAGTCTTCAAAAGAAAACGATGCTTCCTTTGTTAATGGGGTAGATAAGGCCTTTAAAACCCATATCACTGAGTTTCAAAAACGAAATGTCCCAGTTGGTGTCTATGCCTATGTAGCTGGAAAAAATGTCCAAGAAATGGAAAAGGCCGCTGAAGTTTTTTATAACACTTCATCGCCATACAGCCCTAGCTACTACTGGCTAGATGTGGAAGACAAAACCATGTCCAATATGAACGAAGGTGTTGAAGCCTTTCGAGCAAAACTAGAATCACTAGGTGCTAAAAATATCGGCATCTACGTCGGAGTCTACTTCATGGAAGAACACAGTATTGATACAGACAAGTTTACGTCTGTTTGGATTCCTTCCTATGGTTCTGACTCAGGATTTTACGAAGCTACTCCTAAGACTGATTTAGATTACGACATTCATCAGTACACTTCTAAAGGAAAAATTGCTGGATTTGATCACGATTTGGATATCAACGTTATCTCTTCCCTAAAAAATAAAGAAGAAACCTTTAGAAAAATCTTTTTAAAACCTTAAAAGCATTTGTTTATCATTTGCTTTTTCTTTTTGTGTTTGATTGTGATACAATATAGTAAGGATTTTTTGAAATAGAAATAGTTGGAGGAAAAATATGCTCTCATGGTTAGCACGTATTATTAAAGGGATTGTCATTGCTCTTGGATTTATTCTACCGGGGATTTCCGGAGGGGTTCTAGCAGCAATCCTAGGAATCTATGAACGAATGATTGGCTTTCTAGCCCATCCCTTTAAAGACTTTAAAGAAAATGTTTTGTACTTTATTCCCGTTGCCATCGGTATGCTTCTGGGAATCGGCTTATTTTCTTACCCGATTGAATACCTGCTTGAAAATTATCAAGTCTTTGTCTTATGGAGCTTTGCAGGTGCCATCATTGGTACTGTTCCTAGCCTCCTCAAAGAATCAACTCGAGAATCTGACCGAGACAAGATTGATCTAGCTTGGTTCTGGGTAACCTTTATCATTTCTGGACTAGGTCTCTATGCCTTAAATTTTGTTGTTGGAACCTTAAGCGCCAGCTTTCTTAACTTCGTCCTAGCAGGTGCACTATTGGCTCTTGGTGTATTGGTTCCTGGTCTCAGTCCATCAAATCTACTTTTGATTTTGGGACTCTATGCTCCTATGTTGACTGGTTTTAAAACCTTTGACCTCTTGGGAACCTTCTTCCCAATTGGAATCGGAGCAGGTGCAACTCTTATCATTTTTTCAAAATTGATGGATTATGCCTTAAACAACTACCACTCACGCGTCTATCATTTCATCATCGGAATCGTCTTATCAAGTACTCTTTTGATTTTGATTCCAAATGCAGGAAACGCTGAAAGTATCCAATACATGGGACTTTCACATGTCGGTTATGTCATCATTGCCTTCTTCTTTGCTCTAGGAATCTGGCTTGGTATTTGGATGAGCCAATTGGAGGATAAGTATAAATAATGGCAAAAAAAGTAAAAATCAAAAAAACATTGGTGGAACAAATTCTGTCTAAAGCAGGTATCCCACATCAGGGAATTCAAATCAATGCCCTGGAAGGAGAGCTTCCTCAAGGTTATGAACGAGATCAGATTTTCAAAACCTTGGCTCTTTTGGGAGATAAAACAGGACCGATTATCGGAATTGTGCCTATCACTCAACACTTGTCGGAAAAGAAACTAGCCAAAATTTCTGGCAATAAAAAAGTGAGCATGATTCCACAAAAGGATTTGGAAAAAACAACTGGTTACATTCATGGAGCCAATAATCCTGTCGGAATTCGTCAGAAACACAATTACCCCATTTTTATCGATAAAATCGCTCTAGACTTGGATCAAATGATTGTCTCTGCTGGGGAAGTTGGTCACAGCATTATCGTCGCTCCACAAGACTTGGCTAACTTTGTAAAAGCTGACTTTGCAGATATCTTGGAGGGCAACCAAGAATGAAACTCTACTTTGTCCGCCACGGCCGTACCCTTTGGAACCAGGAAGGACGCTTTCAAGGTGCTAGTGGAGATTCTCCCCTTCTTCCTGAATCCATTGAAACCTTAAAACAACTTGGCCAATATCTCAAGGATGTTCCTTTTGATCAGATTTATTCAAGTGATTTACCTCGAGCGATCAAATCTGCTGAAATTATCCAAAGTCAACTCCAGACCCCCTGTCCTTTAGAAAGTGTTCCTAATCTCCGTGAATGGCAGCTGGGGAAGTTGGAAGGTTTAAAAGTCGCAACCTTGGAAGCTATTTACCCGCAACAAATCAAAGCTTTCCGATCTAATCTTGCCAAGTTTGACACTCAAATGTTCGGAGCCGAATCCCTCTATAGCACCACGCAACGGACCATCCAATTTATCAAATCATTGAAAGATAGTCCGGCTAATCGTATTCTAATTGTCGGCCACGGTGCTAATCTTACTGCCAGTCTTCGTACTCTTCTAGGCTATAAAGAACCACTTCTTCGTAAAGATGGCGGTCTAGCAAATACCAGCCTAACCATTCTAGAAACCCATGATTTTGAAGCATTTACACTCGATACTTGGAATGATACTTCCTATCAATAACAGAACTTGATTTTAGCGTCAAGTTCTTTTTAGTTTTGAAAGATTATCCGTGAATTTCTTGCTTATTTATGATAAAATGGGAGTATCGCAAAAAATGACTCATCGTATTCAATTTTGAGTAAAACTAGGAGGATCCCATGTCAACAGAACATATGGAAGAACTAAATGACCAGCAGATCGTTCGCCGTGAAAAAATGGCTGCGCTTCGTGAACAAGGAATCGATCCTTTCGGAAAACGCTTTGAACGCACTGCAAATTCACAAGAATTAAAAGATAAATTTGCTGAGCTTGATAAAGAACAATTACATGATAAAAATGAAACAGCTACTATCGCAGGACGCTTGGTAACCAAACGTGGTAAAGGTAAAGTTGGATTTGCCCACCTTCAAGACCGCGAAGGTCAAATCCAGATCTACGTTCGTAAGGATGCTGTCGGCGAAGAAAACTACGAAATCTTCAAAAAAGCAGACCTTGGTGACTTCCTTGGTGTCGAAGGCGAAGTGATGCGTACAGATATGGGAGAACTCTCTATCAAGGCAACCCACATCACTCACTTGTCTAAGGCTCTTCGTCCACTTCCAGAAAAATTCCACGGTTTGACAGACGTTGAAACAATTTACCGTAAACGTTACCTAGACTTGATTTCGAATCGCGAAAGCTTCGAGCGTTTTGTCACTCGTTCAAAAATCATTTCTGAAATCCGTCGTTACCTTGATCAAAAAGGTTTCCTTGAAGTGGAAACACCTGTTCTTCACAACGAAGCTGGTGGTGCTGCTGCCCGTCCATTTATCACCCACCACAATGCCCAAAACATTGACATGGTACTTCGTATCGCGACTGAGCTTCACTTAAAACGCCTTATCGTGGGTGGTATGGAACGTGTCTATGAAATCGGACGTATCTTCCGTAACGAAGGAATGGATGCCACTCATAACCCTGAATTTACTTCTATCGAAGTCTACCAAGCTTATGCAGACTTCCAAGACATCATGGACTTGACCGAAGGTATTATCCAACATGCTGCTAAATCAGTTAAAGGCAATGGTCCAGTTAACTATCAAGGTACTGAAATCAAAATCAACGAACCATTTAAACGTGTTCACATGGTGGATGCTATCAAAGAAATTACTGGTGTAGATTTCTGGCAAGACATGACCTTGGAAGAAGCCAAAGCTATCGCTGCTGAGAAGAAAGTTCCAGTTGAGAAACACTACACTGAAGTTGGCCACATCATCAATGCCTTCTTTGAAGAGTTTGTTGAAGAAACCTTAATCCAACCAACCTTTGTCTATGGACATCCAGTAGCTGTATCTCCACTAGCTAAGAAAAATCCTGAAGACGAACGCTTTACTGACCGTTTTGAACTCTTTATCATGACTAAGGAGTACGGTAATGCCTTTACTGAGTTGAACGACCCAATCGACCAACTTAGCCGTTTCGAAGCTCAAGCCAAAGCTAAAGAACTTGGTGATGATGAAGCGACAGGTATCGACTACGACTACATTGAAGCCCTTGAATATGGTATGCCACCAACAGGTGGTTTGGGAATCGGTATCGACCGTCTCTGCATGCTCCTCACTGATACAACCACTATCCGTGATGTATTGCTCTTCCCAACAATGAAATAAATTCTTATCCTCTGGTACTTGCCAGGGGATTTTTTCATAGCCAAAAGAAATAGACTGAAGTTTTCACCTCAGTCTATTTTTCTATTGAACTTTAGAAAGGAAGTTTTTCTTTCTTAGTCTTCTTTTTTCTTACGAGCTACAAGTCCGAATGCACCCAACATCCCAAGAAGTCCAAGACTAGCTAGACCAGCCTTATCTTCTGTACCAGTATTTGGTAATTCCTTCTTGTTATTGGATACGGTTGTTTCAGCTACTTGTTGAGAATCTGTAGAACTTGTCTGAACTGGAGTAGCTACTGGTTTTTCTGGACTTGTAGGAGTCTCTGGAGCACTTGATTGCTCTTGATTGATTGGTTTTTTCACTTTCTTATAGTGATGTAGGGTATTTCCTTTAGCATCCGTTGTTGAATGACTAAATTCGTATCCTTCCAACTCTATTGGATTGTGTTTTCCTTCTTTATCTGAAGTAATTCTGTTACCATTTTCATCAAGATATTCCGTTACAATCTGAACAGTTGAATCGCCATTTTGAGAAATGACTCCTCCACCATTTTGTGATTTAGGTGTTACTGTTACAGGAACTTCCACTGTAATAATACGACCGTCAGGTAATTTAACTTTTACCTTAACAACTGGTTTTGCTCCAGGTGTTTCAGTTGTTGGAATTTCTCCGACTTCAACAATTTCCCATCCTTCTGGTAAACCTACTTTCTTAATAACATCCTCTTTCGTAATTGGTGTTCCAACTTCCACTACAATAGGAGTTACTTTCGGTGTTACGATGATTGGTACTTCTACTTCAACAATTTCTCCAGTTGGAACTTTAATCTTCACTTTAACGCTTGGTTTCACTCCAGCAGGAATTGTTGTTGGGATTTCTCCTACTTCGACAATTTCCCATCCTGGTTCTTTTGGAAGATCAATATGTCCTTTCACATCGTCTGGTGTGATTGGTGTTCCTTGTGGTACAACAATTTGTCTTACAGTTGGAGTAACGATGACTGGTACATCGACAGTAATCTTACGACCATCTGGTAATTCAATCTCTACTGGAACGACAGGTTTTGTTCCTGGTGTTGATGTTGTTGGGATTTCTCCTACTTTTGTTACCTTCCATCCATTTGGTAATTCAATATGTTTCTGAACATCTTCTGGCGTAACTGGTGTTCCTACTTGAACTACTACTGGTGTTACTTTTGGTGTTACGATTACCGGAATATTTACAGTTACTCGAATTCCATTTGGTAACTCGATAACAACTGGAATACTTGGTCTTTCACCTGAAATATCTGTTGAAGGTTTGTCACCAATTGAGATAATTTTTGCTCCTTTTGGAATGTGTTTTTCAACATCCTCAGTAGTAATTGGATCACCTTGTTTTTTAACAATATCTTCAATAGGAATTACAGTTACTGGAATTTCTACAGTCACAACTTTGCCATTTGGCAATTCAATCGTCACTTTTACAGGATCCTTCTTACCTGGAGTTGTTAAGTCTGAAATGTTTTCAACCTTAGTAGTTGCTCCTTCTGGGACTTTAATTTGTTTTAAGATATCCTCTGGAGTCAGTTTGTCTTTTGTGACTGGTGTTTCAATTGGTGTAACTGGCGTTACAGTTACCGGAACATCCACTGTGATCACTTTACCATTTGGTAATTCAATCGTTACTTTAACTGGATCCTTCTTACCTGGAGTTGTTAAGTCTGGAATATTTTCAACCTTAGTAACCT
>NZ_CAUQTU010000011.1:0-63810 GCF_963521255.1 uncultured Streptococcus sp.
AAGAAGCTCTCTAACGAACGCTTCGTAGCCAATGCCAAACCAGAAGTCGTCCAAAAAGAACGCGATAAACAAGCCGACTACCAGGCTAAATACGACGCGACCGTCGCACGTATTGATGAGATGAAGAAGTTGAAAGAAGGAAAATAATATGGTAATTACAAAATATGAATCATACTATAATAAAATAGTTGAGAAATTAGAAGTCATTAAAACTGAACAAAGTTATACAAATTTATCACTTGCTTTTGCTCATTGGTTTTTAGAAAATCAATATGAGATGTCTGAACAAGAGGTTGCAGAATCTATAATTGATGGAGATGGTGACAATGGAATTGATGCTATCATTCATAATGCGGAAAATAAGTCTTTAGAAATATTTCAGTTTAAGTTCCCAAGTAGTGTTAAAACATTAAATGATGAAATTAAACAGGGTGATATCCTAAAAACTCTGAATGGTTTTAATATCCTTGTAGAACCAGCTAATAATGTTTCTGTAGAGCAATCTAATTCCTCTTTTAAAAATTTTAAAGAGTCATTAAACGATGCAGAGATACAATATTTTAAAATTAATTTTGTATCTTTTAATAAAGGAATTGTAGCTGATGCTAATAGAGAACAAATAAATAATTTCCTTTCTATTTTCAGAAGTAATACAGGTGCGAAGATAGATGTAGAATACTTTTCGAAAAATGAAATTTCCAATATTTATGAAAAAATTCAACGCAACACATCACTAGAAGTAAAAATACCATTTAAAACCATGCAACCAGCATACTCAAATAACGGAATTATCTCATCTGTTGGCGTAATCAATGCAAAAGCTCTAGTTGAGAGCATTAAAGACGTTATTGGTGTCATTTTTGATGAAAATGTAAGATTATTGGAGACAAATTCATCAGTTAATAATGGTATAAAAAAGACAGCATCTTCAGAAGAAGCAAGCATGTTCTATTTATATAATAATGGAATTACTTTTATTTGTGATGGATTCATACAAAGTCCAACGTCACAACTATTGACAATCGTTGGTGCATCTATTGTTAATGGTTGTCAAACAGTTACAAGTTTGTATCAATTAAACGAAGAAAATAAGCTGAGCGAAGATGTAGATATACTGACAAGAATTATTGAAATTTCTGATTACGAGCAACGTTCAAAAATTACTGAATTTTTAAATTCGCAAAATCCTGTAAAGAATAGTTATTTCATTGCTAATAATTCAATTGTACGAGACTTACAGACTGCACTTTTAGAGCATAACTATTTTTTAGAGCGACAAATAAATGAAGCAAAACATAAAGCAAAATATGTTGATAGTGATATTATTAAAAATAAAACCATTATAAAACTGGAAAATGTTATACAATATTACACTGGATACTATATTAATAAACATGCAGCTCTTGCTAAAAGACAGAAAGGGGGGTTATATTCACAGGATATAATTAATGAAATACTAATGCATATGACTGCTGAAAAGGTCATTGAATCATATACTATGTATGAAGAAATTGCCAAAGTGATTACTTCCTATCGTAAAAATAGACGTAACAAAAATAATTCGGAATTTGCAGATTTCATTGGCATTAATAATGAAGAATTTGTAAAATTAAGCGATGATTATCTGTTTATTAATACAGCCGATATATTATTACTAAATATCGTTGGGAATTTGAAATACAAGAATCAACAGGATTCTAATCAAGAATTGATAAAAAAAGCTATTGATTTACTGAAAAATACTATTGATTCAAATGAAGAATATCATAAAACTCTTCCTTCATCTATTACAAAAAATCAAAAGATTTATTCTGAACTTCAAATGAAAATTCTTAACTAAGCAATAAATAATTGAATACTATACAATGTCCATATTTTTTACATTAGTAGTTATTATATATCCCTTATAATCTAGATTATTTTATTCTAATTTATTATATAAACTTAAAGAGATTAGAATTAATTTTAAAATCAGATATCTGAAAGCTAGATTACTTATCTAGCTTTTGAATTTTAACGATTTTGTTCACTATATATTCCTATGAAATTATTCATTTTATACTATAAAAGTCAACATTTTAGAAAGTAGCTTACTACACAACAACCCCTCTAAGTTCGAACCGCTCTGAGAAGTACAAGATTGTAGCTTTCTTCTCAAGTGTTAGGGGAATTGAGTTGGTTTTTGAACAGACCAATGAGTTCAGAGTGGTGTATGCCAATGAATTTGATAAGTATGTGCGCAAGATTTATTCGTTTAATCAAACCATTCGTCCAACGGACATTTCTGATGAGTGCATGGAATCTTGAATATAACTCTTTCATTATTTCTCTTCATAGAACCTATTGTGAGGACTTTTATAATTTTCGCCAATTCCATACCCATTTCACTATTTACCGATGACACAGAAAAACAATTGAAAGGATATTTCTATGCAACCAACTTACAACATTGATAATCCAAACTTGTCTTATGAAGCTAAACGTGATTTATGGCGGATAGGTTTTGGTCTGCAGAAAGTTGACAATCTAGTGCCATCAGAGTATATGGAATCTTTGGCTGAGAAACAGTCCCGGGGAGAACTGACTTATGAGCAGGTTTATGAGGATGCAACGGCTTATCATCATACCATTGATGCAAGTACGGAGGAGGCAGACTTGGTTTCTCTACGTATTGTAGAACTATTGTCTCGAAGAGGCTTTAGCTTCAGTCCTGCGACCTTACTTGCTATTCATAAGGAGTTGTTTCAAGATATATTTGAAACCTCTATTCCGGTGGGGCAATTTCGTCAGACAAATATCACAAAGAATGAACCTGTTTTGAATGGTGAAAGTGTTGTGTACTCTGATTACTCCATGATTCAAATGACCTTGGATTATGATTTTAATCAGGAAAAACAAGTTGCATATGCGACACTAACCCAGGCGGATATGGTTAAAAAAATCCAGCATTTTATTTCAGGAATCTGGCAGATTCATCCATTTCGCGAAGGAAACACTCGGACGGTAACGGTCTTTTTGATTCAGTATCTTCGTGAGTTTGGTTTTGATATTGATAATACACCATTTCAGCAATATGCCAAGTATTTTCGTGATGCCTTGGTATTAGATAATGCAAAGATTTTACAGCGACGTCCTGAGTTTTTAACAGCTTTTTTTGAAAATCTCTTGCTCGGTGGTCAAAATGATCTGTCATCAGAAAAGATGTATCTAGAACTTGATCTTTAAAAATCCTCATACTGAGTAAACATTGAATTTTAGGAAAAAATGAATTAAATATTTCCACAAGAAAACGTATATCATCAAAGTTTTTGCTTGATAATGCGTTTTTTTTAATTTTATAGGACTGCTCGTTTAAACTCTATTTATCTCGTACTTTCAGTACTATTCGGATTTTATTTTCGTGTACAATTTCAGCCATTCTTGTTATAATCAGCCTATAGGAATCAAGGAGGTGATTGTTATGGCTGTTTTTGTGTCTTTGGATGGAATTGTGGTAGAAGTACTTGATGTCTTTTCTTCTTTTAATGGGGATAGTGAGTTTTTCTTGTGTAAACGTCTTAAAGACAAGAGTCAGTTTGTTATGGAAAGCTCTCGGTTCGAGGAGATGTTCCAACTTCAAAGTAGTCACTTGACGACGCAAGAAAAATTACAATTGTTTACCTCCGTATTTGCTGGCCGTTATGATGTTTATGCTAAGAGTTTTATCAATGAACAAGGGAAAATTCAGTATTTTCCTTCCTATGATTATGGTTGGAAGCAGTTGCCGCCTGAAAAACGGAGTTTCCAGACATTAACGGACTCCGTTTTGAAATCTCATTTTCGTGGGGAGACAGCCATTGGTATCTTTCCTATGCACTTAGATGATAGCTGTTATTTTTTGGTACTGGATTTGGATGAAAGAGATTGGAAAGAATCCGGTTTAGCCATTCGAAGAATAGCCAGGGAACGCCAGATGGAAGCCCATTTAGAGATTTCTCGTTCGGGTCACGGACTCCATATTTGGTTCTTCTTTGAGGAAGCGATTCCGAGTCGAGAGGCTCGCTTGTTTGGAAAGAAACTATTAGAATTGGCTATGCAGGAAAGTATGCAACTGTCCTTTGATTCTTTTGATCGGATGTTTCCAAATCAGGATGTTCTTCCTAAAGGTGGATTTGGTAATTTGATTGCCCTTCCTTTTCAAGGAGAAGCTTATCATCAAGGGCGAACGGTCTTTGTGGATGAACATTTTCAGCCTTATGAAGACCAATGGAGGTATCTACAAGAAATTCAGAGGGTTTCAACTGCTAAAGTGGCACTGTTAATCCAAGAGGAGTTAGGCAAGCAAGAATTGGATAAGGAGTTGAAGGTCGTCTTATCCAATATGATCCAACTTGAAAAATCGTCTGTGACTCCCAAGACACTTTTTTTCTTGAAAAATATGGCTTCCTTTTCTAATCCCGAATTTTATTTAAAGCAGGCTATTCGACAGCCAACCTATCAAATTCCTGAGAGAATGTATTTATTTGGAGAATCCGATTATTATTTATGGCTGCCAAGAGGCTTGCTATATCCATTGCAAGATAAATTTAAGCAGGTGTCTGTGGAAGATAGGAGAAAGGTACAAAGGTCTATTAGAGTGGAATTTAAGGGAGAACTCACTTTTGAGCAAGAGTTAGCCCTGTCAGATATGATTTCCAAAGAAAATGGTTTACTCCATGCAGAGACTGGTTTTGGGAAGACCGTTTTAGGTGCTGCTCTCATCTCTGAACGGAAGACCAAAACAATTATCCTAGTCCATAGTAAGCAACTCTTAGATCAATGGCTGGATCGTTTAAACCATTTTTTGACTTTCGAAGAGAAAGAAGCTACCCGTTATACGGCATCAGGTCGTGAAAAGGTAATAGGCTATGTTGGGCAGTACGGTGGGACTAAGAAATGGCTGAGTAAACTGGTTGATGTTGTTATGATTCAATCTCTATTTAAGTTGGAAAATAGTCAAAGTCTTTTGGATGAGTATGAGATGATGATTGTGGATGAGTGTCATCATGTCTCTGCCTTGATGTTTGAAAAAATTGTTGCTCAGTTTAGAGGGAAGTATCTTTACGGTTTGACGGCTACGCCTGAGCGTAAGAATGGTCATGAGCCTATTGTTTTTCAGAGAATTGGTGAGATAATCCATACTGCTGATAAGAGGGAAATGGATTTTAAACGGCAATTGCAACTAAGATTCACTTCCTTTGGTCATTTGGAAATTGAAAAGACCAAAGCAAGTAATTTTATACAGCTCAGTGATTGGATTGCTACCGACTCAGTAAGGAATCAGATGATTCTCAAGGATATTTTAGACCAAGTGGCAGAAGGGCGGAATATCTTGGTTCTAGTTAATCGAATTCAACAGATAGATGTCTTTGAAAAATTATTGAAAGAGAAAGAGGTTGATGATTTTTATATTATCAGTGGAAAAACCAAAGTCCGAGAGAGAACAAGTTTACTAGAGACGCTAGAACAGCTAGATAAAGGGTTTGTTTTGTTGTCTACTGGAAAATACATTGGCGAAGGTTTTGACTTGCCTCAGCTAGACACGCTTATCTTGGCAGCGCCCTTTTCTTGGAAAAATAATTTAATTCAGTATGCAGGTCGGATTCATAGAAACTACAAGGATAAGTCCTTGGTGCGTATTTTCGATTATGTGGATATTCATGTTCCTTATTTAGAAAAGATGTTTCAGAAACGACAAGTAGCTTATCGAAAGATGGATTATCGTGTCATTGAGGGTGAGGAGAAACAATTCGTTTATGTTGATAGTAGATATGAGAATGTGCTGAGAGAGGACTTAGCAGGGGAAAGACAGGAGTGTATACTTGTTTTACCTTATGTGCACCAGACAAAACTGATGAATTTTCTAAAAGAATTTAGGATTAGTCAAATTGAGATATGTATACCAGAGACGGTTGCAAATAAAGCATGGCTAGATCAGTTGAAGAGCACGAAGATTAAAGTGTCTTTCACTCAATCAAAAATAGTCACGCCTATTCTTTTGGTAAACAAGACCATTGTTTGGTATGGTGCAATGCCATTATTAGGGAAGGTAGATGAAATGACCATATTACGTTTGGAATCAGCTAGTATAGTTTCTGAAATAGTGGCAGGTTTACGATAGAGAAAATTTTTAAAAATTTCTATGTATGCTTTCCAGTTGAAAAAACGAGAAGTCTTGACAGATCAACGACTTAATGAACTGGAAATCAACGGTATTCGTTTAACCAAGTTTAAAAATGGTGAAATCGGCATCGAATTTATCTGGATTGACACCGAAAATCCACCACACGATGCCATCGGCTGGGTAGCAAAGAAATAAAAAGTTCGTGGTCTTTTTGTTTTGTGTTTTACAGTTTTTTCTTGACAAGTCTTTCTTTTTTATGGTATTCTTTTATGCAACAAGTGTTGCGCAACAAATGTTACGTGAAAGGAGTCTTATGCCACCAAAGGTTAAATTTAGTAAAGAGGCTATCATTGGAAGAGCTTTACAATTGGTGAGAGAAGAGGGCATGGCTAGTTTGACGGCTCGAGCATTAGCGGAGCAACTGGGAGCCACACCAAGAGTCATTTTTGGGCAATTTGCCAATATGGCCGAGTTACAAGCAGAGGTTATTGGTTCTGCGGAAATGGTCGTGGTGGAGTATATTCGTAAGGCCTTAGAAGATGAGAAGCCTTTTCGATCCGTCGGGGTTGCTTATATCCTTTTCGCCTCAAAAGACCCCCAACTCTTTCAATTGCTTTTCCAAAATCCCAGCAAAGATCCGATTCGTCGCTTTCAAGATTTTCTTCCCATGAAGGATCATAGTTACCAATTGGTTCTGGATTCGATCGTCGCAGACTATCCTTTGACTGTAGAGGAGGCTGGTCGCTTGTACCAGCATCTATTTATCTACTCACACGGGATGGCCTCAATGGTTGCTTCTGGCATTTATCAATTCAGCATGGAAGAAGTGATTGGATTATTGACAGAGGTTTGTCAATCTCTCATCAAAGAAATGGTAGGAAAGAAATGATTCAACTAGAAAATGTGCACAAAAGTTACGGCCAAACCAAGGTTTTAAAAGGGATTGATTTGCAGATTCAAGACCAGGATGATGTGGTTATCCTCGGTCCTTCTGGATCAGGCAAGTCAACTCTCTTAAACGTTCTGTCAGGTTTAGAAAAGGTAGACGAGGGACATATCCTTATTCAAGGACAGGATTTGGCTCAACTCACAGATACTCAATTGACAGCCTTTAGACGTGAGAAGATTGCCTTTATTTTTCAGCAGTATTATTTATTGCCTAATCTAACAGTAAGACAGAATGTAAAGATGGGGGCAGACCTGGCAAACAATCATGATTTTTTGCAGATTATCGAGGATTTGGGACTTGGCGATAAGCTGGACAAGTATCCGAGTGAATTGTCAGGTGGGGAACAGCAGAGAGTCTCCATTGCTCGGGCCTTGGCCAAAAATCCAGAGATTCTTTTCTTAGATGAACCGACGGGAGCCCTGGATGAAGAAACGGGGCGCAAGATTCTCGACTATATCTGGGAGTTAAAGGAAAAGCTTGGTTTGACCCTCATCATGGTGACGCACAACCAAAATATTGCAGATATGGCAAGAACTATCATTCGTGTCAATAGTGGCAAGATTACCGAAGTTGTGACCAATGATCAGCCTCAGACTGCTTATGAGATTGGATGGTAAGCCATGTTTTCAGTAAAAGATATTCGAAAATTAGTTGTCGTCAGTATAATTGGGGCTTGTGCGGTCTTTGTGGCCAATCTCTTCTTGAATTTTTACTTGGACATCAAGCAGTTGGAGATTTCTAAAACCAATCCCATGATTCAGACCTACTATGATGTTCAGATTTCGCTTTCTTGGATGGTGGCTATGGTCAGTGGAGTCGTCTTGTCCTTGGCATCGGTCCTTCTCATGTGTTTTTATATCAAACAATTTGTCGATGATCACAAGGAACAATTAGGAATTTTAAAGGCTTTGGGCTATAGCAATGGCCAGTTGGCTAAACGATTTTGGGCATTTGGGCTCAATTTTGGTGCCGGAGCGCTTCTTGGCTATTTTGCTTCTTTTCTTATGATGGGGCATTTTTATGACTTCCGGAATGAAAAGAGGATCCTGCCAGAAATCACCATTCATTTTCATTGGTGGCTCTTGCTTGCTTTTGTGGTCCTTCCAACGGTATTTTTTATGCTTATCGCGGTTGGTTATGCTAGAAGACAACTACAAACGCCGGCTCTTCGTTTATTGAAAAAGTCCCCAACACCAATCAAGGTCAAAAGGAGAAAGAGGGCTCCTAAGAAAGAGAAAGACTTCCTAAAAGAGCTGTCTTCGTCACTAATTTGGGGGAGAAAATCTATCCTGTTTTTTGTAGTCTTTGGCTCTATGTGTTTTGCGGCCATGGTTCAATTGTCCTTTGGTCTAAGAGACTACACAGATGACATCATCCAAACCATGATGATCATGATTGGCTTGATCCTTTCTTTCTCTATTCTCTTTTTATCATTGGGGATTGTCGTCTCAGAAAGTCGCGAAACCCTGGCTCTTATGAAGGCTTTTGGCTACACAGATCGTGAATGCCAAGGTCATATCCTATCTCCCTATCGTTTCTGGGCCTATCTAGGATTTGTTCTTGGGACGGCTTATCAGTACGCTATCATGGAAATCTTGATTGGTGTGATCAAAGATACGGTTCCTGAAAAGATTGAGCATCACTTTGATGGGAATGTTTGCTTCTGGACTTTGATCGGTTTTGCTGTGGTTTATGAAAGCCTCTTTTATCTATCCAACAGAAAACTCCAAAAGCAAACCATCAAAGAAGTACTCTTAGCTGAATAAATAGAGAAGGTTGGATTCTCCAGCCTTTTTCTTATGAAACTCATTAACAAGAGAAGGATTTTTCACTATTCTAGGGAAAATGAAATAAAGGAAAGAAGACGAAGTTACTGGCAGGACCTGAAATGATCTTTTTACTTGATTTGACGCAACAAATAATCCTTTATCTCTGTAGGAATCCTCTTGCAGTTTGTGGTTGGCATTGGAGTTGAGCCCTGAGTTATAAATAAATCAATATACCTGTGGTCATGTTACACAGGTCTTTCAATTAGCTGAAATATTTCACCTTTATTTTTTCTTAACCTTTGACTATTCTGCAAAATTATCGTAAAATAAAGAGTAAATGATAAAATGAGGTCAGAGTCTGTTTGCTCTGGCGATAGTAGTATAAATGAGGAGAAACGCTTTGGAATTAGAAGTATTTGCTGGGCAAGAAAAAAGTGAACTATCTATGATTGAGGTAGCGCGTGCTATCTTGGAACTTCGTGGTCGCGATCATGAGATGCATTTTAGCGATCTTGTAAACGAAATTCAAAACTACCTTGGAACATCAAACAGCGATATCCGCGAAGCCTTGCCTTTGTTCTACACAGAGTTGAACTTCGATGGTAGCTTCATCTCTCTTGGGGACAACAAATGGGGTCTTCGTTCATGGTATGGTGTGGACGAAATCGACGAAGAAATCATCGCTCTTGAAGAAAGTGACGACGATGAAGTAGCACCAAAAGCTAAGAAAAAACGTGTCAATGCCTTCATGGATGGTGATTCAGATGCTATTGACTACAATGCAGATGACCCAGAAGACGAAGATGCATACGAAGCAGATCCAGCTCTTTCATACGATGATGAAAATCCAGATGATGAGAAAAATGAAGTGGAAGCTTACGATGCAGAAATCAACGAAATCGCTCCTGATGACTTGGGTGAAGACGTGGATCTTAACGAAGAAGACGACGAGTTTTCAGATGATGATGCTGAAAATATCGAGGAATAAAAAGTAAGTGTCTAGAGTTTTGAGAAATGTAGAAAACATATAAGTATATGTAGAGAACGAGGAAATCCGTTCTCTTTTTTCGTTGCCAAAATTAAAGAAAGGGGAAAAAATGTCAGATAATATTGAAATTATTATGGATATTGATTCGTTAGAAATTTTCGATGTAATCGATCTTGATAAGAATGAAGATGTAATTGATAGTATCCCTGAAGTAAATTCTGAAGAAAAGGTATCTCCATACGATGACCTCGATAGAGTTTGGCTTGGAAACGGTTATTATTATAAGCCCTCTAGTCTACTTTGGGAAGTTATTAAAGACGATGTTATTCATGAATTAAAGCCTAGAAATAAACATGGCAGTTATCCTTACTCCAGAAGAGCAAGAGATGGAACTTGGGGACAAACTATCCAATTGACTCAGGATCAAGCCTTGTGGTTGACTCTAGAGTTTAATCCAGAATTGATGGGATATGTGTAGGGGAAAATAAAAGGACTTAGGGAGTGAGGAAATTTAGGGTGCTCCAAAATCGTTTAAAACTTTTAATGGTTAAAAAACATAAAACAATAAAACAAGTCAGTCAAGAAACAGGAATTAAAAAAGGGTCTCTAGAAATGTACGTCTTAGGTAGAGATATTATAGGTGATGATCTTACTATTCTCGCTCGCTATTTTGAAACCAACATCCCCTATCTGTGTGGAATTTGGGATCTTATTGCCGATGAAAAACATTTTAGTCATTTCAGGAAGTTATTTAGAGATAAGAGTTATTACTATATACCAGATACTAGTGATATTTTCGAGGATTTGGATAATTGTTTCTATAATTTTTGGATACAGGCTATAGAAAATACGGTTTTAGAAAATAATTTCAAAGCTGAAAAATTTTTCAAAGCATTAATGTTTAAGGAAAAGGATGATTGTGTTTTTATTACCATTTCAGATAAAGATGTTATCAAGTCTTTAGAATGTTACAACAGTATTATTCGATATCATTATCCTGAAGGCGGGGAATACACTCCGATATTATCTTTTAAGGGTAATACCATAGAATAAACCAGTATGTAAAAAGGACGTACAAAGGTATATCTTAATTTGACAATTTGTTGATATCAAAAAAACTGGTATCTAACCAGGTAAAGGGAGGAACGAATGAAACTATTAGTAAGAATCTTTACTAAAGTGACCATGTATACTTTTTTAGGCTACGCCTTGTTTATGATTAGGTTGGTAGGTGGAGGTCAAACTTTATTGTCCTTAATACTAATTAGTTTAACTGTAACCACCTTAATTTATTGCTGTACGGTTATTGAATCATTTTTAAAACAAAGAAAAAAATCCAATAGGCGATAGTGAATACATAAGTGAGAGAGTTCTTAATAGATTTCTTAAAGAATGCATTAAATCCAATCAACAAAGGACTAAGAATGGTTGATAGGACTAAAATGATATAGAAAGCGGTAAGAACTATATTATAGCTAGGATAATCCGATAAAAGTTCGAAAGCTTTTGGTATTAAGCTACTGAAAAACTATTTACAGCAGTTTTCCAAGAGGATAAATCGGGATTTGTACTCATCTTATCCAATATTGATTGAAAATTAGCTGGGATTTGATTATTAACAGAAAATGCTGTTGTTAGAATAGTAGTGGAGTTAGAAAATGGATAACAATGATTTACTTTTTAGGAAACCACCTAACAGACTGGAAAAACTTATGGAAAATCATGGGGTTACTTTGAAAGAGGTTAGTGAAAATACGGGTATACCTATAACTACACTTTCTGGATATAAAAAAATCAGCGTGCTCCTAAAAAAAATAATGCAGAGATACTTGCTGAGTATTTCGGGGTCTCGGTTGCTTATTTGATGGGGCTTGATGATGGTTTTAGTATTGATGGAAGAAAAAAGATGACTCCATTCCAATCACTTGTTAGAGATAGGGGGGGATCCCTGAAGGAGATAAGTGAGGCTACAGGTATAGGCTACTCTACTCTTGGAAATTACAACCAAGGGAGTAGAAGTCCAAATGCTAAAAATGCGCAACTACTATCAGAATATTTTGGCGTATCTATCCCATATCTCCTCGGTTATGAAGAGAACTTTACGTCTAATAAACCAAACGCAACAATATTGACAGAGTTTGTTAAAAAACTTTCTTTTATCAGTGAAAAAAAGTCAAAACTCTTACAGGAATACATAGAACTTGATAAAAAGGAAAGAGATATTATCAAACAGATAAAGGAAATAGTTCGATAATTTATTGATTGTCCCTTTAAAATAGAATTTCTCATTATACATTATGATATAGCTGTGAATAAATCACCATCAGCTGGTGATAAGAAAGGATAACCCAATGACAAGACAAGCGCAACAATCACGTGACCTAGTATTGAAAGAAATTATGAAGTCACAAAATATGACAAGAACGAGAGCACATTTAATTTTGAAAGAGCTAGAGGAATTTGGTTTGTTTCAGTTTTCTGATACTGGTCAGTTTTTGTTGAAAGTAGGTGTTTAGTATGAAGCGAATTTCTGCAAGTCAGATTCAATCAAGTGAAAGATTTTATAGAATACCAAAAATATTTGTTGAATCGCCACTTTATAAACCGATGAGTACAGATGCTAAATTTACATACGCTATCTTGAAAGACCGTTTTGAACTATCTCTTAGAAATAACTGGATTGATAAAAATGGAGATGTCTATCTGATTTATACAATTACTGAACTTCAAGAAATTTTAGGCTATGGTAATAAAAAAGTTATTAAACTAAAAAAAGAGCTCCAGGAATATGGTCTCTTAGAAGAGGTTCGACAAGGTTTGAATAAGCCTAATCTACTGTACTTGGGCAATATTGACTATCAAGTTCTCCCTGCTGAAGAAATTCACTCCAAGCCATCGGCAACGGCGGAAATGTCAAAACGACACTTCCAAAAAAATCAAGGAAATGTTAGAACGACATGTCAAAAAATGTCGAAACGACACGCTAATGATACTGAGAATAACGAGACTGAATTATCTAACGATACTAATCGATACGAGAACGAATCTCCTTTATCTGATTTATCAATTTCTGAGGCATTTAAAATGGGGCAACATGGTTTTCTTTCTTCTCAACTAGTTCAGAAACTCAGTTTGTTTGGGAAAGATGCGAAAATTCTTGAAAATAAAATCTATCAGGCAAAACGCCAAGTTGAAAAGAATTACAACAACCTCTTAGCTGATCAGGAAATTTATGGAGAGGTTTGGCTACAGGATCTTGAACGTGAGATTGATAAATTGATTTTCAAAATCAAAACAGGAGAGGCTGAAGGAAAACCAATCCAGAATGTACCAGCCTACTTCTACAAAATGATGATTCGTTTTTGGAAGATGGCTTTGCTCATTGAAAAAGAACATGGTTTCCTTGAGGTATCAGGACAAAGTGAGTATGCTAGAAAATTCCCTGAAGAGTGTCCTAGTGTGGTTGCCCATTATTATCCAGATAAACTGTCGGAGACGAAACTCAATAGCTATTTATCAGAATTATCTAAGGGAGTTGAAACATGTTAAAAGATGAATTTAGACCAATTGATGGTAAAGTGCTAACGATAGGTCGTAGCCCAAAGGAGAAAATCTACACGATTCCTAAAGCTGTATTTGATTTACCGAAAAAATAAAGAGCTAAGAAACTCAGCCAAATTCTCTCATCATGGCAACAGAAAGAGGATTGATTTTATGGGATTGTTTAATAACCAAGAGAGAATTAACGGAGGGTAAGCTATGAAAGCTACATCTTCCCAACCGGTTCTATATTTCTAAAATACTTGACCTGAGCAAGTCAGTAAACTGCTGATGTACATTGACAACTGAATACCCCCACTGTCCTGATTAGCGGAACTAAGCATAAAAAGAAGAACAAGGGCGGTGTGTAGGCTAGAAAAGGATATCTAGTGCTGTTCCACCACGTAAAAGCAGGCAAAGCCTAAGCTGAAGGAGTTTGCGGTTTCTAGACTTAAAACCGTGTGTAAAAAATACAGCAGGTATGTACGTCATACCTCGGCATGGCTGTAAATCAGCCTTGATTCAGTAAGGAGGAGACAAGATGAATCAATCAAAATTAGTTACAGAGGTCACTTTAGCTGACCTTAGACGCTTAGGAAATCAAGGGAATGCAACCGCAAGACTTGATAATGGCGATGAAATCAAATTAACCAGCAGATATGGTTTGGTACCTAAAAAAGGATATCTAGCAGGTAAACTAGAAACAGTTTGGATGATTGTAGAATATTCAAAAATTTATAAAGAGATTCGCACCATCAAACGAGGTGATGTTTTAGTGGCTAGACGCATTAAACAAGGGAATACCAATCGTTTACTGCTGACTGGTAAAGGATATCATCGTCCAACGAAGCATTAAACAGATAGAGCCTCATCTATCTGTTTCATCAAGGAGAGGAGATTCGATATGTTTTAAACGTCCTATCTTTGATTAAGCGGATAGATGAATGAAAATCAAGAAAAAATTGAGAAAAACCTCTAAAAATGGTAAAATAAAAGTATAAAATAAATATTTTAAGAACGTTTTTAAACAAAAAGGAGATAAGATTATGAAATTGAGAACAGCTATCTTGGCAACAACTGCCAGCGTAACGTTGCTTGGGCTAGGAAATAGTCAACCTGTGTATGCGAATAGCACAACGAGTAGTCAAGTAGAAAGTTTAAAAAGTGAATTGATTAAAGCTAAGAGAGAATATGAACAAGCTAAAAGTGTCTATGACAATGCTTTATCATCTTCACCTAGCAATACGATTACACTGAGCGATAAGTATATAAAGGCTTTGAAGACGGTTTTTTCTGATTTTAATATTAGCCAGACTGAACGTGATATAGCGAAATCTATCTTGCAGTCAGAAAGTTTGACATTAAAGAATCAAAATAGTTTCCATAAAGATGTTGCTGATGAGGGAGAACGTCTGGATGTCAACAATCTACCGCTAACTGTTCGTCAGGAGTTGTCATTTTTTGCCCAAGATTTAATTAACCAAGTTCGTTCTCAGGTTGGAACACCTAGAGTAAGTGTTTCTAGTTCGGCAATTGATTTTGCGGATAAGGTGGCAAAAGCATATGTTCAAGACAACTGGGGATGGGATGAAATGAGTATTTCTGGTAGGTTAGGACACGATGCAAAAGGGATTAATCGGATAGCTAGAGAATATGGTTTACCAACGACTAGTTCTGAAGATGAAAAAAGAGGACTTCAAAATTATGAAAATTTAGCTGCTCAAATTCCATCACTTAAATCTGCTACCAAATCTCAGCTAAAGGAAGCTATTTATACTGGTATGGTTGAATTTATGTTAAACGATACTGAATGGGGGCATGCTCAAGCAATTGCAGGATTGAACTGGGGGAATCCTGCAAGTAAAGATTATTTTGGATTATCATTTTCTAGTCTTTCCTCAGTAAGTTCTACTCATTTCATCACTATTTCTCAGGAAAATATTAATCGAGCAACAAAATCTAATTTTAGTACAGCTTCAGTAACGGATCCAAGATCCTCAAATCGTTATCAGGCTGTAAAAAAATTAGAAATTGATTACAAAAATAAAGAGAAAATTTATCAAGATTTAAAAAGTAAGCTGGAGAACCAGACGGGTAAAAATACTGTAGAAGAAAATAATTCTAAGAAAGCAGAACCTATTAAACCGATTGAAAACATATCTGATTGGCGTGACCAATGGAAACAAGAGGGAAGTTATTGGTATTATTTTGATCATGCAGGGAAAGCTCTTGTTAATAGTTGGAAGGGAAACTATTATCTCAAATCAAATGGTGTGATGGCACGTAATGAATGGGTTTATGATACAAACTATAAAGCTTGGTATTATCTCAAGTCAGATGGAAGTTACGCACAAAATAGTTGGCAAGGAAGCTACTACCTTAAGTCAGATGGGAAAATGGCACAAAGTGAGTGGGTATACGATTCCATCTATAAAGCTTGGTACTATCTCAAGTCAGATGGAAGTTATGCACAAAATAGCTGGCAAGGAAGCTACTACCTTAAGTCAGATGGAAAAATGGCACAAAGTGAGTGGGTATATGATTCCGATTATAAAGCTTGGTACTATCTCAAATCAGATGGAAGTTATCTGAGAGATCAATGGTTCAAAGACGGAAGTGCTTGGTATTATTTGAAAGTAGATGGTAAGATGGCACAAAATGAGACGATTGGTGGTTATCGTTTAGATTATTCTGGTAAGTGGATTTCTTAAAATTCATTACAATATTGTATAGAAAAGTCAGTGAAAGCTGGCTTTTTTCTATTGGAAAGGAAAGAGATGATTTTATATTATAAAAGGCCTCGAGCGCCAACATTTGAGGTTTTATATAGATTAATAGTTTAGATAAGGAGATAGAATGCACAAAGTAAGAGAAACAAAAACATATGGATCTATTCGGAAATCAAAAATTTATGGAACTTGTGGAGTGATATTAGGTTTAGCAGCTTTAAGTATGATAAGCCCAGTTATGGCAGATGAACGAACTGAAAATCCAGCTACAAATGCGCCTTATGCCCAGACGAGTCCAAGCAGTATTTCTACTGAAAATCAAGGAAAGAGTGAAGAAAAAACAGGAACGTTAGAAGTTTCTATTTCTCATTCCAGTTTAGATGAAACTATTCGAAAGGCACAGGAAGCTGGATTGAAGGTGGAATTTGATTCTGTAGTAGATAAAGGAACTGCAAGTACAGCCTCTGAGTTGGAAAAAAAGCAAAAGGAAGTCGAAAGTGATTATCGCACACAAGCAGATAGTATTGAGAAAGCTACTGAAAAATATCGTGAAGATCAAAGACAAAATCAAACGAACCGAAAGATAATCCAAGATGAAAATACTGCGAAGAAGGAACAATATCAAAAGGATTTAGCTTCTTATCAGGCTGAAGTGAATCGAATTAATCAGAAGAATGCTGCTATTCGTGCAGAGAATGAAAAAAATCAACGAGAGAATCAGGCAGAAACAGATCGTATTAATCAAGAGAATGCAGAAATCCGAAAACGAAATGAAGCCAAGAGAGTAGCTTATGAAAGCTCTTTGACAGACTATACAAAGAAGCTAGCGACTATTAAAGCTGAGCGAGATGCAATTCAAACAAGCAAGCCTTTATTTGGATCTGAAACAGGTTTCAAAGTTTATGGAGGATATAATTCATCTGGTCGTGGTAGCTTGGACTATTATAATGATTTTACAGTAGTAGCAGATGATAATCTACCCGTAGAGAGTATGCGTGGTTCTTTAGGTTATCATGAAGATACCTATGTAACAGGGGGGACAGGAACCCAAGTTGCTAAGTATTGGGCTGATACGAGGTTTGATGTGATTCAAAATCCTACTGTGGGAGATGTATTTTATATTCACAATATTGGAACGTTGACAGATGGTAGAAAGCTCATGGCAAAAGTCACGGTTTCGGATTTAGGAGACTACCAAGGGGAAGTACGAAACCGTGTTCCTGTAACAGACGCTGATATCTATCTTAGAAGAGGAGATGGTAGTAGTCTATATTTTAATTATAACAATCATACTCGTCTGGAAATGATTTTTGATTTTTATATTGAAGGTACTACAACACCAGTCTCTCTTTTAATTGGAACAGTTATAACAGATGTAGATTGGGGACAAGGCTCAAATCTAAGTTATGGGTCGTCTGGTCGTGGAATGGTTATTAATCCAAATGGTTCAGATTTGAATTTTGATGGTCGCGTCATGAAGGGAGTAGAGGATGCAGTTGATGCTTCTTCAGATATTCCAAGAGGATCTTTTGCTTCCGTAGGATACGGTTCTAGTTTGACCTATTTACATACTTCTTCACCAGGATCAACAGCAGGAAGAACTCCATCAGAATGGGATAATGTAAATGCGAGTGGAGATAGTCAGAGTGTTGTTTTCACTATTCTGGGAGAAGGAACAGAGTTGAAAAAGATACGCCCATTATTCCCTCCTAATCAACCAACCTACGAGAAGGAAACTGCTCCACCAAGTTCTCCAACAGGAAAACCTGAAGATATACTCCCACCCAAACCTGAGGAGCCAAAGGAAAAAGAGATCCCCTCTTTAGTGTCTCCTCCAACAGTAAGGGTTAGATATGCACGTTTACAGGCAATGCCTGGTCTAGAAAAGTTTGTAAAAAATTCTTCTGGTGAATCTATTGATAAAAGCTATGTGCCTAAGCTTTCAACGGTACAGTGGGAATTAACAACTAAGCCTCTTCCAGCTAATCGTGAAGCTATTACAGATTTTGAAATTGTGGATGCCTTGCCTTCAGGTTTTGTGTTAGATGTTGAAGCTTCCAAAAAAGTTAGCTCAGATTTTGAATTAACTTATGACGAATCGAGCCATATTGTTCGGGTGAAAGGCTTAGAAAGTTTGAAATCTAAGCTTAATCAAGATTTAAGTAAGGAAGTACAAGTACCAGCTCCAATTTTAGTTGGTAAAGTAACGAATGATGGTGCAACCTATAAGAATAACTTCCAATTAAAAATTAATAATAAGTACGAAAGTTATTCAAATATTGTTCAGGTTTCAACACCTGGTAAACCGAATGATCCTGACAATCCGAATAATAATTTAATTCAACCTCTTAAACATAATTACAATAAGGATAAAGTTATCATTGATGGTAAACCAGTTCTAGCTGGTTCGACAAATTACTACCATATTACCTTGGATTATGATCAATATAAGGGGATGAAGGCAGATTCATCTACTATTTTAAAAGGATTCGGAGCAATTGATGATTACCCAGAAGAGGCTGTTACGATTAATCAATCGGATATTCGTTATATTGACAGCGAAGGACAAGAAGTTGCTGGTATCTCAGTGTATCAGTATGATTCTATAGATGCCGTTGATAATGATAAGGTAAAAGCTTTTCTTGCTAGTTCTGAAATTAAGCCCAAAGGTGCTTTCCAAGTATTTTTAGTGGATGATCCAGAATCCTATTTTAACCAGTATATTAAATCAGGAAAATCGGTTACAATTATTGATCCAATGGTAACCAAGGAAGAACTACGAAATACAGGGAAATCATTTGAAAATACAGCTTATCAAGTTGATTTTGGTAACGGTTATCAAACAGATACAGTTGTGAATAATGTTCCTACTGCGAAACCTACTAAGAAGAATCTGAATAAAGCAGGCGTGAACATCGATGGAAAACAGGTCTTGGCAGGATCTGTCAACTACTACAAGGTAACGGCAGATTATAGCCAATACAAGGGTATTGAAGCAGATAAAGATCGTATTGGTAAAGGATTCTATATCGTTGATGATTACCCAGAAGAAGCTGTTACGATCAATCAAGATGGTGTTCAAGTAACGGATTCTAAAGGGCAAGTAGTTAAAGGTTTGAAAATGGCTCTTTATGAGAGTCTGGATAAGGCACCAACAGGTGTCCAAGAAGCCCTGAAGTCTAGTAATTTCACTCCGAAAGGAGCGATTCAAGTATTCGAGGCAGATAATCCAGAAGAGTTCTACAAGACCTACGTGCAAGCTGGAGAAGTTCTGACCATTACCAACCCAATGACTGTTAAGAAGGAATTGGGTCAAACAGGTGGTAAGTATGAGAATACAGCCTATCAGCTTGATTTTGGTTCAGCTTATATTACAGATACAGTTGTAAATAACGTTCCTACTGCGAAACCTACCAAGAAGAATCTGAATAAAGCAGGCGTGAACATCGATGGAAAACAGGTCTTGGCAGGATCTGTCAACTACTACAAGGTAACGGCAGATTATAGCCAATACAAGGGTATTGAAGCAGATAAAGATCGTATTGGTAAAGGATTCTATATCGTTGATGATTACCCAGAAGAAGCTGTTACGATCAATCAAGATGGTGTTCAAGTAACGGATTCTAAAGGGCAAGTAGTTAAAGGTTTGAAAATGGCTCTTTATGAGAGTCTGGATAAGGCACCAACAGGTGTCCAAGAAGCCCTGAAGTCTAGTAATTTCACTCCTAAAGGAGCGATTCAAGTATTCGAGGCAGAGAATCCAGAGGAGTTCTACAAGACCTACGTGCAAGCTGGAGAAGTTCTGACTATTACCAACCCAATGACTGTTAAGAAGGAATTGGGTCAAACAGGTGGTAAGTACGAGAATACAGCTTATCAAATTGATTTTGGTATGGCTTATGTAACTGAAACTGTAGTCAATAATGTTCCGAAGATTGAACCAAAGAAAGATGTAGTGATTGACCATTTAAGTAAAGAAAGTTTAGATGGAAAAGAGCTTAAGTTGAATCAAACATTTAATTATAAATTAGTTGGTTCCCTGATACCAAAGGATCGCTCGGAGCAGTTGTTTGAGTACAAGTTTAGCGATGATTATGATGAAACACATGATGAGTATCAAGGTGTTTATCAAGTGTTTGCGACTGTAGATTTTGAAACAAGTGACGGCCAAAAATTTAAAGCTGGTGATGAATTAACTAAGTATACTAGTCAGGTAGTAGACAAAGACAAAGGAAAAGTAGATATTAGCTTTGATAATGCTTTCTTGAAGTCAATTTTAGAAACTTCAGTATTTCAAGCAGAAGCTTACCTACAAATGACACGTATTCAAGCAGGAACAGTAGAAAATACATATCGTCATACGGTTAATGGTGTGGAAGTTGTATCTAATACGGTTATGACTCATACTCCAGAAGAAGTCAAACCAGAACAACCAAAGAAAGAAGAACCGAAACATGAGGAACCAAAAGAAGAAGTTTCAAAAGTGGAATTGCCTAATACTGGTATGAGTCGTTCTAATAATTTAGCTATTCTTGGAATGGCTATGGGAACGATTGCTTTAGCTTTATCTATACGAAAGAAAAAAGAATAGGTTAAAAAATTATGAGAAAATGGAAACAGCGTTGTAGCGTAATCTTAGGACTGGCAGTTCTAGGATTTGCGAATTTAGTTGAAGTTGTTACACCGTTTGTGGAAACTACAAGTGTTTATGCACAGGAGAATAGTAACGTAAATGGTAATACCCTAACTTTTACGGCTAAGTCTAGAGAAGAAATCAATCGAACTACAGAGAAGAAGATAAAACCTATGGACTTATTGGTGGTGTTAGATTTTTCAACATCGAATGAATTTAATTTAACTAAAATACTTTCAGATTTGAAGTCATTGGTCTCAACAATGTCTGATGACGATCAAATTTGGTTGTTTAGTTATGATTCGAATTTTGCAGATTCTTATAAAGCTAAAAGGTCTGAAATTGCATCTGGAAAGCCGATGAATAAGAAAAATCTTATTAAGTTATTATTAGAAAATGAGCAAGCTAATACTAGTGTGTTAAGAATAAGGAATGAGTTTAAAGATTTATTCAAAAAAGGAGACTGGAATGTAACAGAGGATAGTATCGGGAAAGGTTTTTCAGAAATATACGATAATTATAGTGGAAAAAAGAACTCTTATGTTTCAATAATTCAGTTTACTGATGGATGGGAATCCAACGAAGAAATCGATGTTCAATATGCGAACTGGGCAAAAAATCATGCTAAAACATTTTATACCGTCACCTATGGTACCAATGAAGATAGTAAATCTGTTGAAGCTATGAAGGCGGCAGGTCATAGTAATATTTTTATATCTAATGCATCTACGAATAAATCAGAAAGACAAAAAGCAATTAATGCTCAGTTTGCTAAAACAGCTGTTGAGGAAATCAAAGAAGAGAAAGTTTCTGTGAAACAAAAAGGAACAGTCTCTATTAGTCCTGAAGCAGACTTGACATTAACTTCAGCAGAACTAGTTTCTCCTAATGGTCAAAAAACTCCTCTAACTATCACAGATAATACCGTTTCTTGGTCAGGTGATTTGGATGATGGTTCTTATACTGTTCATTATACCTTTACTGGCACACCGTCTGTAGAACGTAGTATTCGCAGTTCTGTAACAGTAGATGGTAAAAAAGTAGATGAAAAAATCAATACTCTTAGACCTGAAAAAATTGCTTTTGAAACCAAATATGAAGAGGATCCATCGCTGGCTGCTGGTCAAGAGAAAGAAAAGCAAGCTGGTAGTGAAGGTTCACAATTGGTTTCTTTAAAAGATGGTAAGGTTATTTCAACTACTGTTACAAAACCTAAAGTTGATCGCATTGTTCTTAGAGGAACTAAAGGATCAGACGTTGAGGTGAAAACAGAAGACATCCCTTTTAACACAACTTATACAGAGGATCCTGAGTTAGAAATTGGACAGACTAAAGTTGTAACTGAAGGTGCTGTAGGTCAAAAAGAAATAACAAAGACTTATGTTACTCAATCAGGTAAACGTGTAGGGGAACCAGTTACCACAGAAAAAATCCTTAAAAAAGCCGTGGATAAAGTAATTGCAAAAGGTACAAAGGGGCAAGATGTAGATGTTGCAGAGTCTGGTATAGCTTTTAAGACTGTTTATACAGAGGATCCTGAATTAGAGTTTGGACAAGAAAAAATTGTAACTGAAGGTGTTCCAGGAGTTAAAAGAACTACTAAAACCTATGTAACTCAAAAAGGAGTTCGAACGAAAGATGAACCATCTATAAAAGAGGAAGTCCTCAAAGAAGCTGTTGATAAAGTAGTAGCTAGAGGAAGCAAATCAGCTGTTGCAACTAAGGAACTAGATTATAAAACAAAATATGTTGAGGATAAAGAGTCAGAAGCAGGTAAAAAGACAGTTGTTACAAAAGGTAGCAAAGGTCATGAAACAAGCACTGTTACTCATAGCTTTAATGCTGAAACAGGAGAAGTGACTGCAAATGAACCAAAGGTTGAAAAAACTGAATCTGTAGACGAAGTCATTTCTGTGGGGACAAAGCCTGTTGTCACAACTAAAGGGTTGGATTATAAAACAACATATGTTGAGGATAAGGAATCAGAAGCAGGTAAAAAGACAGTTGTTACAAAAGGTAGCAAAGGTCATGAAACAAGCACTGTTACTCATAGCTTTAATGCTGAAACAGGAGAAGTGACTGCAAATGAACCAAAGGTTGAAAAAACTGAATCTGTAGACGAAGTTATTTCAGTAGGGACTAAGCCCAAAGTTGAAATTAGGGAAACAGAATTTAAAACTGAAAAACGAGAAAATAAAGATTTAAAGAAAGGTGAAGAAAAAATTATTCAAGCTGGTGTTAAAGGTAGAGAAACAATTACGACAACTTATTATCTTAATCCAGATACTGGAGAGGTAAAAGAAAACAAACCGAGTCTTGAAAAAGTAGATCCTATCAATGAAATTATTGAAGTAGGCACCCAAGCTGAAAAAATATTACCTAATACGGGAACTAGTTTATCCAATTTCTTGACTTTGACAGGAATCATTGGAATAGCACTAGGAATCTCTGTAATAATCTATAGAAAATTAAATAAAAAGTAGTAAAACATAATGTAAAAACAATATAAAAATATTGTTAAGGTTGTCGATTTATGCTATAATTGCGATAGATTGTAGAGGAGTAGAGTTATGAAATTAGGGAGTGATTTTTCTTGGTTATGGATAGCTATTATTAGAATTTTTACAGCTCCCTTTTATATCGTTCTTTGGTGTATTAATGTTGTGAAATCCACTATTGGTATGTTTATTCTGTGGGTTATAGCTAAAATATGTATAACAATCGTATTGATTGGCGGAATGGCAATTATTCACCATCTATTCAATTTTCCAAGCGAAAACATAATTGATAATATTTTTGGATGGTATACACCGCATATTTTAGGAATGTCCCATGATTCACTTATTAATGCTGGTCAAGTGGTTGATGCACCAAAAGGAGGAGGGTTATTTTTCCCATATCCGAATTTTGAAGTTCCAGTTATTATTGGTCTCAGTATTCTAGTAGCTACTGTTCGGACGATTTATCGTGAAGAATTTGATGAATTATAAAAATAGTATTGTGTTTGGCACTGTAGAAATCTCTGCAGTGCCTTTTATTAAAGAAAAAAGAAATTAAAAGAGGTAAAATAAAATGGAAATTATTACAAAAATTATTACTGGTCTCGGCGTAGTTGGAACAATCACAGGTCTTATCTGGATTTGGAATGGTGCGGTTGATTATATTCAAGGAAGAAAGAATAAAGATAAGCAAAGACAAGATGATGGTTCTGATTCTATGATTAATGGTGCATTCTTGGCCGTTGCTTCTGCAGGGATTGCGGCCGCAGTCGTTGCATCACTGTCTCAGCTAAAATTTTAGGAGTAGCCTATGAATTTAGATATTAGAGAGCTAACTAGTTCTCTTTCCAGTTACAGCTCTGCGACAAACCAAGCTGTAAATATGATGGCTGATGCAGTCAGACCTATTGGGTATATCCTTTTAGGTCTTTTTTTCTGGTTTGAAATGGCATCGTGGTCACAAATGGTCAAGTCGAGAGGGGGAGCGTTAACACAGAAGATTTGGCTAGAAGCCTTAATGAAATATTTATTTGCCTTAATCATGATCTCTGCCTCATCTCAAATTTGTGATGCCATTCTGGAATTACTTAATATTATTGTAAAGGTAATTGCCCATGTGGCACCAACAGTCACAACGACCATTGATTCTAATATTTCTGGTGGGAAAGGAATGATTGAAAAAGCTATCATTACTTTAGTAGGGAAAGCTATAGGTGGAGTGGCTAACGTAATTTTAGGGATTATTGTTTTCCTACGTTACTTAGATTTGTATATGCTTAAGGCTTTAGCTCCATTGTTAGTAGCCTTCTTTATGATGGATTCGTTGCGATCTGTTACGATTAACTTCTTGAAATACTTTGCAGCCTCTGCCCTTATTGGTGTCATCCTAATTATTGTTTCTGTTGTATACGATTCGATTGTTGCAGCAGATCTTCTAAAGGTTACGACTGGTTCCAGTGATTCTTGGGGGACGGCCTTTGCTTCAATTGCTAAGGGGGTTATCTATATCTTTGTAATGGTTGGATCTAGTCGAAAAGCCAAGCAACTTTTAGGAGTGTAATATATGTGTAGACAAATTAGAATTAATTGATGTTACCTATGTTTAGAGAATCGTGTGGATGTTTTCTATAGAAAGAGGTGACTATCGATGGAAACGTTAAAAGAGATAGGAAATAAACAATTTAATGATTTACAAAAGCAACATGGGACAAGAGAGTTGAAGGATAAAATAATTTCTCTTGAACAAGAAATAACACGTCTTTCTTGGTTTGCCTATGAACATGAATTATTATCGGAGCCTTTATTGGAGTGGATATTGGATGGTAAAGTTAAGGTATCTGAGATTCCTCGTGCTGTTCGGATGAGTAGTTACGGTGATGAACTATATGTTTATGCTTGGCGCTACGCAGAAGCTAAGCAAGATGCTTTTTATGGCATGAGAATTCTTACCCTTCTTCAGGAAGATATAAAGCACTGTGTTATAGCCGATAGTATCAGTCAAACAGAGTATGTTTACCGTTTGGAACAGTGGATTAAATATATGGCTCGTGGTAAAATGGTTTTCAAAGGAGATGAAAACTTTGAATGCTATTTTCAGGAACAAAAAGCGGCTAACAGAAGCCTATTCGACACTGAGGGGTTATGAGAATGAAATCAAATTGTTAAAGAAACAGTTAAGCATTCTTAATAGAGATTTGCCAAGAATTGAAGAATCGAATTATAGTGAAAGAATGATTCTTTTTAGTAAGACTATTCAGAATAGACGTATTATTATCACGGTGCGCTATAACCTAAATTATAAAAAACAGGTTGAGATGCTTTATTTTAGCTTGGATGATGGTCAAGGAAAGACTAAATACGCTCATCAGTTACAACTTCAAGCCCTCTATGGTCATCATGATGGATTATTTAAACAATTGGTAATAAGGGATTTTCTTATAAGGGATCCTAATAGAGGATATGGCAGTCTATTATTAAGGGAATCTCTTCTTCATATTAGTCAATTATTTGGAGTAAATACTAAAATTGTTGGAAAGTTGTCTTTTGTAGACGAAGTAGACAAGGTAAATCATCAACGTCGAGATTATTTGTACCAAAAATTTGGTTTTTCTATCATAGATGGAAGAATTTCGCTTGATGAGATTCCTGTAGCTATGCTTGTAAAGGAACGTGATAAATAAATGACATAACACTAACAGTTCTAAACGGACTGTTTTTTTGATGGGAAGGAAACTAATTGAAAAAAATTGGATCAGAATTTTTAAGAGAATTTGAAAATGAGGACAAGCCAATTCTATTTGGTCTAACTACTAGAATGCTTGTTCTATACGTGTGTTTGATAATAGCTGTCTCAGGGACAATTGCTATATACTTCTTTGGTCTACCTGATTGGTACATCTATCTTTGGGATGCTCTATTTGTCGTTCCTGGAGGAATGTACGGTACGGGAATGACTAAGAGAATGCGGATTAAAGAAAAAATCAATTTCTTTTTCCGAATCCAACAACGAACCTATGAGACAGAATTTGGAAAGGTAGGAATGTATACGAAAGATGAGTTTATTCAAAAGCAAAAGAGAAAAACTAGAAAAAGCAGAAAAGAAAAAAATTGATCGTTTGCGTCGCCAGATGAAACCTACGACGCAAAACACGATCAATTACACACATCTACATGAAGATGGATTGATGCACATTGCTCGTGAGAAGTATTCTCGTAGCTTTATGTTGGGAGATGCTTCTTACTCGACAGCTCAACAAGATGAAAAAGAGAGTATCATCGATACAACGATGGATGCTCTTAATTCACTGGATGAGGGTAGTAACTACCAGCTCTTAGTCATTAACCGTCGAGTATCGGATAACTCCTTGCAGAATATCTTGTTTGAAGAAACAAACGATGGCTACGATGACTATCGTGAGGAGCTAAATGAGATGATCAAGGAGCGATTTACGACACATGCTAACAACTTCGAGGTACAGAAGTATGTGACTATTTCAACGAATGCGGATGACCGAAAACAGGCTCAGTTGATCCTGCAAGATATTGGAGTTTCCCTGGGAACGCAATTTCAGGAATCTGATATTACTTTCAGGGATATGAATGGTTTGGATCGTCTAAAAGTCTTTTCTGAGTTACTACGAGGTAACCCGTATGTCAATTTTGATTACAAAGAAATTGCTTTGACAGGTTTATCTACTAAATCATTTATTGCGCCAAACAGGATTGAATTTCAAGAAAAACGCATGATTATAGATGATAGTTGGGTCAAGGTACTTTATGCCCACCGCTATCCAAACTGGATGTCTGATCGGCTTATTCGGGATTTAACAACACTAGGATTTGAATTAGCTATTACTATCCATGCAGAACCTTATGAGAATGTTGAAATCTTAGAGAAGATTGACGATGCAGAAACAGATGCTGAAATTGGGAAACTTCGTTCTAAACGTAAGGCCGCTCAATCTGGTATCTTTGATGATGCGGTTGTGGCTGGTCGTGACCAAGAAATCTCAGAAGCTACCAAGAAGTGGCGAGACGAGATTACTGAGTATGATCAGAAAATCTTCTCTGGTTTGATTGCAGTGTATTTTAAGGCAGAGAGCCAAGAGGAATTACAACGTAATGAACAAAAGATTAAGCGTGCTGGCCGTAAATTAGGGGTAGAGTTTGATGATCTTTATTATTATCAAGAAGAGGCTTTGAATACGATTCTACCTATCGGTGAGTGCTTCTTGAATGTGAAGAAGAATTTTATGAGAAAGATGACGACAGCTAATATTGCTACGCAAGTTCCTTTTACCAACGTGGACTTGAAGTCTGGAAGTTCACTTGCTCGCTACTATGGTCAAAATCAGTTATCAAACAATATCATTACACTAGATCGAAAACGTGATTTGAACACGGGTTCAGGGGTTGTGTTAGGTTCTTCAGGATCTGGTAAATCTACAACAATAAAGGGTGGAGAAGTTATTCCAACTTTACTGAAATATCCAGAAGACCGAGTTATCATCGTGGATCCCGAAGATGAATATTCTGATATTGGCCGTGCTTTCGGTGCTCAGATGGTGGATATTTCGATTGGTTCTAAAACACATATCAATCTTTTGGATCTACCAGATCTGGATCGTTTGGACGATGAGGATGACGATCCGATTGGAGATAAGGCAAACTTGTTGATGGGATTGTTTGAATCGATTCTGTCAGAGGTGACAGATGCACAGATTGGGATTATTGACCGCGTAACAGGAATGACTTATGAACGCTATTTGACGGAGAATTATACCCCAACATTAAAAGAGTGGCACCAGGTCTTGAAAGAACAACCTGAACCCGAAGCACAAGACTTAGCTTTAGCAGTAGAGACCTATACAACTGGTTCTCAAGACATTTTTGCTCACAATACCAACGTGGATCTCAATCATCGCTTTGTTATCTTTAACCTGAAGAAGTTGTCTCATAAGTTGAAGCCGTTTGCTTTAATGGTTATTCAGGATTATATCTGGAATCAAATTGTAGAGAATCAAGGAAAATGTACCACTTGGGTATACTTTGATGAGATGCAGATTCTATTTAAAAATAAGGCTCAAGCAGACTTCTTTACTACGTTATATTCACGTATTCGGAAATATGGTGCGATTCCAACAGGAATTACACAGAACGTAGAAACACTAGCTGCTGTTGAAGAAGGTCGGAAGTTGCTCTCAAATAGTGAGTTTATGATTTTACTCAAACAAAAACCCCAGGATTTGGCTATCCTAAAAGAGATTGTCAATCTAACTGATAAACAGATTCGCTACTTAGCCAAACCAAAAGCTAAAGGTACAGGATTAATTGTAGCAGGGCCAGTTGTGGTACCTTTTGAAAATCCAATACCAAAGAATACTAAGTTGTATAACTTAGTCGCAACAGACGCTTAGGAGTCTCACTATGGATCAGGAGAAAGGCAGACCAAAAACAATCGGTCATAGGTTAGATCGAAAGCTAGAAAAAGTTCGTAAGAATTACCGAACGGTTCAACAAGATAGTGCAAAACAACTTACGAAGTTACAATCTCAGACTCACTCTAAACGTCAGTTGGTAAAGAAGAGTCGAAGCCAATTTCGAGCTTCTAAGAACAAGGTCAAGAAAATACAAAAAGAGTATAAGAGAATCCAAAAAGAGTACAAGAATATCCAGAAACAAGGAAGAAATCTTGGAAAAGAAGGAAAGGCACTTCGTCCAGAGGAAATTAAAAAGCAGGTCTTCCTTAAGCAGGAATTAGATAGAAACAATAAAAAACAGACATTCCTTAAGCAAGAATTAGATAAGGCGAAACTGGAGAAAAAAACTTCTAAAAGAACTTTTAAAGTCGCTCAAGAGGCTAATGGTGGTTCACGCAAGAAGAAGTTTCTTCGTGCGGCAAAACAATCTGTAGAACGAGTTGCTAATCAACAGGCTAGCTCTGTTGCGCATCAGGATGATACACTGTCAGATATAGCACGAGCTAAATATCGGTATCAGGATATTCAGATTCAAGGGAAACGGATCAAAACGATTGGGAAGTATAGCGGTAAACTTGGCCAAGAAATGGTTAAATCGAGCTATAGCCTTGGAAATAGAGTTTACAATAAGGCTAAGGGTAGGGGCTTCACTCGAACTCCAAGAGAATTTTCTTGGGAAGGAAAACTCTCTCGTCGTATTCAGGCCTATAAGAAACGCTTAGCTACTTCTAAAACAGGGAAAGTTGCTAAGAAAGCGAGGAAGTTCTACCGTGTAGGTTCTAAACCGCTTCAAGCTATTATCAAAAATCCATTTAGCTTAAAGGCTTATCTGATTGCTTTTGGTCTGCTTTTGTTTCTGGCTATACTTGGTATAGGTAGTTCAGGAATTACCCGTCAAGATGAATTTGATATGAATGATACCTGGTTGTATCTTTCAAAATTGGATCGTGAAAAATCGAATGACAAGGTAGATTATTGGACAAAAATTGACGATCCGCTTTTATACTTGAATTATAAGTATGATGATATTTCAGATAAGCTTCGTATAGACGGGAATAAATATTTTTCACAACAGAATCGTGGAAAACTTTACTTAGATACCTTATGGAAGAATTTGAATGGGGATAAAGACAATCTTAAAACGATGGAAGAGCTTTATACCAAAAATAATCTCTATAAGCTTGATAAGGACGAGTTAGAGGAGTATAAAGAGCTCTTAGAAATTGCTAGAGATAGTGGAAAATATATGTTGCTTCAAGAACTAGATAATCCATTTTATACAGAAGAACAACCTGAATCGCAAGCACCTCTTCAGATTATTGAGCGTTTTGGATATAAATCGAAGACGGAAGTTTTTAATGGCTCTGTTTTGCAGGCTTCAGGAGGTCAGTCTCTGTTAGCTGTTTTAGATGGGAAAGTTGAAGTTAAGGGGAGTGACATAGAAATTAGTGATCAGGATTCCAAGTTTCTGTATAAGAACGTAGATACGATTCGCTATAAAACAGGTGATCATGTTAAATCTGGAGATATTATTGGAAAGGTAGCACCTGAAGGAAATCAAACCGTTTATTATCAAAAGCTAGAACCTGATCGATCAAACAAGAAAGATAAAGATGGGAATATTAAGAAGAGCTGGACTTATGTTAATGTCGGTTTTTACTTCCACCGTGTAGAATATACCCAAGCAACGTCTGTTGTCAGTAATATTGAAACATCTGGAGATAAAGGAAGACGTGCAAGAGCTTTTGCGGATGCAATCAAAAAAAATATACCAGAAGCAACAGATGAAGGAATCGCAGTCGTTTTGGGAGGATTTGATATTGAGAGTTCCATCACCTTTAAACGCTATGAAACAGACTTTCTAACCAATAATCAGTTTGATAAAGTCGCTAAAGAGCCAACCGCAGAAAATCTAGTTGGCAACTGGGGAGCCTTTCAAGCTATGTACCCTACCTTACCTTTAAATGAAAGAGGTTATCTAGTCAATGGTTTGCACTATATCGGAATTGGGATTGGTCAATTTACTGGCCCTCGTGCTCTTGCATTGTGGAATTTTGCAAAATCTGTGAATGGAGATATTTGGTCTGCAGAAGTCCAAACAAAATTTCTTCTGGAGGAAGATGATCCAACTAGACGTGCAGCATTCAGAAGAATTGTAACATCTACTGGATCCGTAGAAGCTCTTACGGAGGACTTCTTGAACGCTTGGTTGGGAGTACCAGGTAATAAGCTTCTAGAACGACAAAATGCAGCTCGTCAATGGCTAAATTTCTTAAAAAATAAAGGAGGAGGTTCAACAGGTGTTTCTAGCAAGCAAGTTCCAGCAGAATATAAAGATAAGCTACCTTATGGACTACCTACCGATCAAGCACTTTTAGAAGGACAAGGCTATTCAGGTAACGCTTATGAACTAGGGAATTGTACCTGGTATGTCTACAATCGCTTTGCTCAAATTGGAGTTGGCATTTATCCCTATCTAGGAAATGCCAATCAGTGGGTCGATAGTGGCCAAGCACAAGGATATGACATCTCAACGACTCCTAAACCAGGTTCTGCAGCTGTATTCATGAATGGTGTAGCTGGGGCATCGCCAATCTATGGTCACGTTGCTTTCTGTGAGTACGTTAATAGCGATGGTAGTTTCTTAGTTTCAGAAATGAACTTTGGTGGTTTATATGTATCAAGTTGGCGTACCTTGAAACCACAATCAGGCATCTATTTTGTTACCCCTAAATAAGAAAGGAAAAGAATGTATAATCAAAAGTTAATCAAAATGGTAAAGGGACTCTTTATGGGATTCATTGCCGTTTTATGTATTGTTCTGGGCTATTCTATTGCTCAAGTACAACAGAATTTGAGGCAGACTAGTCAAAGACAGGAAGAGGTGAAGCAAGATAAAGAAGAGAAACAGCAGGAACAACTTTCTCTTTCTGAACAGCAGGTCGAGGACTTTTTAATTGCTTACTATACCAAAAAGGATTTAGAAGAGAATCGACCACGCTATAAGCCTTTTATGACGGATTCCATGTATCAGGAAACTATTCAAGAAGAACAGAAACCAGTTAATCAGACCTATAAGGGGTATGTGGTTGACCAAGCTTTTGAATCGGGATCTATATACATTGATAAACAACATAAAATTGCTTTAGCTCAGGTTCAATATACTAGTACCACCTTAACAGAGAAAGATAATAGAGCTTCTAAGGGACTTACTGGTAGCACTAAGGCGACAATTCGGTTGACCTATGTAGAAAAAGCAGGGAAACTATTGATCAATAAAATAGAGCCCATCGTATTGACTGAAGCGAGAGGACAAAGTATAGGAACTTATTCAGATACTAGCAGTTCAAGCTCGACTACAGTTTCCTCTATATCAACGGCAACACCGACATCTTCTGAACCAACAACCGCAACTAGTAGTAACCAATAAGGAGAATTGAATGAATAAAAAAATAGAACAACTTGAAGGTAAGCTTGAGAAAGTGAGGAAAGATAAGAAAAAAGCGCAACGACAAAAAGAAGAAGCAGATCAAAAAATCAAGAATTACATAAATCAAGAAAAAGATTTTGAAGCACAGCTTTTTGTTGCTCTATCAGAAGAAAGTGGCTTATCCTATCAGGAAATGAAGGAACTAATCCTTCCAGCACAATCAAGTAACCAAGGAGTGAACCATGTATAAAATTATCAATCAACTGACTAATCAAGAGGAAACATTTGAGTACCGAGATGACTTGTTATCAAGGCTAGAAATCATCAATGAACGAATGAAGAGTAATAAAATAAATGGAATCTATCGACTTTATTCTCTCAATTCTGAAGGTGAAATCTTACAAGAAGAAAGTCTTGAAATACCTTTTGTTGGCATCATTGATCAGTTGTTGGAAAATTTTGGTATGAGTGCTGGAAAGAAAAAGAAAGGTTTGCTTCATTTTTTAGAAAAACATAAAGAAAAGAACTCTTCACTAGGCACACCAGAACCTCAACCCCAACCAGAACCAGCTCCTGAACTAGAAGATCTAACGGTAAAGAAAGAGGCGAATTTAGCTCGTCAAAGAATTGCTGAGCTAGTTTCTCAGAAGCCTCAAGATGAGGCTAGAGAGGAAGTACCTTTGGAAGATAAAATTACCTATTCTTCTAGAGAATGGACTACAGAAGACTTCAGTAGATTGGATGAAAAAGAGGAAAAACTAGTAGAAGCTTCTCAAGATATGCCTACACAAGAAGTAGTTTCTATTGTTGAAAAATCAATGCAGGAAGAAAAAAGACCTATTTCTGTTAAAGAAGATAAGGGTAATGTTGAGCCTTCCTTCTCCCTTTCTCATGTGACTTCAGTAAATTTACCTTCAGAGGTTATTGATAGCTTTGAGGCTCAGACGGTTACTTATAAGCAATCTATTAAACATAAAATTCAGTCTAACGAAGAGTTTATTAAGGAAGCAAACGAGGAAATTAATGAGTGCCAAAACAAAATTAATGAGTTGAGACAACAGATTCTTGCCAAAGAGAAACAAGCTAGTCAACTGAAGGATCTTTATTATAAAATTGAAGAGGTGAGCTAAAATGGAACAAGAACAAGTGGTAGCCCAATTAGGACGGGCAACTCTTGTGACAGGAGAAATCATCTTAAAAGGACTCTTCATGGTGATCTCTAAGGCAGTTGAAATGTATCAGGCCAGAGGGGAAAATGTCCTCTTTACTGGTGAGACAGACTGGAATAAATTCATGGCAACGGCAGATACGAAAGAAGTCCAGCAATTACTACATAATGAAGTCAATCTCGAGGCAGTTCGAAAAGAACTTGGCCAATACGGGATTGGCTTTTCTTTTTATACACACCCTGATGGTAAGACAACTCTTGCTTTCAATGCAAAAGATAAAGGAGTTGTCGAACAGGCCTTTAAGGATGTCCTAGAAGGCATCACAAGAGATCCTAGAGGATTCAATGAGCGAAATCTTAAAAATGGGAAAACGACTTCTTTTGAGGAGAAATTGCAACATTTCAAAGCAGTGGAACAAGAGAAAATTTCTTCCCTCCAAGTAAACATTCATACGAAGGAGTTTGTTCTTCCAGAAAATATCGAACCACAGATTGGAGGAAAAATGAAGTGATTACAGAAAAGAAGAAACGGAGACTTAGACCGTATTTGTTGTTAGGAATTGGTCTATTCTACCTCTTTCATTGGTTCTTTAAACTATGGCTGTTGGCACCAGATACTGATTCAGTAACGGATGTATTTGGATTTGGAAAGCTTAACTGGATGAGCGATCATCTGAACGATAAGTCTTGGTTCGATTTTCAATTTACTCCAGCTTCTTTATTAATTGGTATGGGCGGATTTTTGATTACTTTTCTACTGTATTTGAGAGTATCGGATACAGGTACGTACAGGTATGGGGAGGAACATGGATCGGCTCGTTTTGCGACAAGAGAAGAATTGATGCGATTCCGAGACGAAGAACCTGAAAAGAATATGATCTTTACTCAGAATAGCCAGATGGGACTATTTAATAACCGATTGAGCTTTGAAAATCAGATTAATAAAAATATTTTAGTGTATGGTGGTACAGGGGATTCAAAGACACGTAGTGCTGTTAAACCGAATATTTTACAAGCAAACTCAAGCTTTGTGACTACAGATACCAAAGGAATTCTCATTCATGAAACAGGGAAATCACTTGTAGAAAAGGGTTATAAGATGAAGATTTTTGATCTGATTACTTTCTTGAATTCAGATGGTTTCAATGTTTTTAGGTATATTCATAATGAAATGGATATAGACCGAGTGGCAGAAGCTATTACAGAGTCTCTCAACAAAAATGGTCATGAGGGTGATCCTTTTTGGCCAGCAGCTAATAAACTCCTGATGCGTTCTCTAATTGGCTATCTTTATTTTGATGGTCAGCTCGATCACTATCTACCTAATTTAGGGCAGGTTACAGATATGATTCGAGAGTTGAGAAGAAATCATCCAGAAGCGGAGAGTCCTGTTGAATTGATGTTTGAAGATCTGGAGAGAAGAAGCCCAGGGAATTATGCTAGTAGACAGTGGGAACTATTTAATAAAAACTTTGATGGTCAAACACGAGCTTCTGTTTATGCCATCTTTGCGACAACCTTCTCAGTATTTGATCATGAGCAACTAAGAAAGATTATTGAAAAGGATACACTCGAGATTGAAAAATGGAATATTGAGAAAACAGCAGTTTTTATTCATATTCCAGAAGTGGATCCAGCTTATCAGTTCTTATCTGCCCTTCTTTTTAGTACCATTTTTGATGTGCTAATAAAAACTGCAGATGCAGTTATTTTAGGCGAGCATCAAACAAAGACCAAGGAAGACTTATTGCATCTACAGGTGTGGGCGGATGAGTTTGGTCAGATTGGGAAGATTCCTAATTTACCACCAATTATCTCAGTTATTCGTTCACGAGAGATTTCTATCAAGATGATGGTGCAATCTCAAAGTCAGATTGAAGTATTGTACGGTAAAGAAAATACAAAAACGATTATCAATAACTGTGGTGCTATTCTTTATTTAGGTTCCAATGACTTAGATACGCTTAAGTACCTATCTGAGCGATCAGGGAAGCAAACTTTGAATGATCAGAATTATAGTGAGAGCAGAGGAAGAAATGCCAGTAGCTCTAAGCAGAACTCTAAAATTGGTCGAGAACTGTTGACACCGCATGAGGTGGCCACGATTGGAACAACAGAAGCCCTACTCTTCCTATCCAAACAAGATGTCTTTCGAGATCAAAAATTTAACCTGGATACGCATCCAAGAGCCAATCTCCTAAGCAATGGCCCAAACGATGATAATTGGTATCGATACAAGCGCTATCTGAGTGATATTGATGAGTGGAAAGACCAGGTTGGGGAAGAAAATGTTATTCATATTGGGATTAAGGAAGTTGAGGAAGTTCCTCTTAAAGTCAGTTAGGAAAGCAAGGAAATCTAATGGAATTTTATGACTCTTATTGCGTTTTAATTGCTATAAATTGGGATCAGTATGTGTGGCTGCATCAGGAAGGCGAAAAAATAACCTGGCATGAAAATTTTGCTCATGCAGGTTTTTTTCGTGATTTTAATACAGCTAAAAGGGTAGCAGAAACTCATTTATTAGAAACTTTTGGAGCTATAGGCTTCTATAAGATTGTTGGTTTTTCTACAGATGAACTTGGGTATTTAGAAACTAAGAACTAGATAGCACAATGTGTTTTGGTATTTTGTGATATAATGAATGGAGAATAAGCGATGATTGAAAGGAGTACACTAATCCTATGATATCTACTATAAAAAATTATTATGAAAGGTGGATGAAACGGCATGAACGCCGTTACAAAGAAGCTTTTGGGTACTATAATCGACGGTCAAAAGAGGCAATCTTAGCAGAATTTATAGAGTTAGAAATAAAAAAAGAGAGAAGTTCCCGTAGCTGGAAATTATTGGTAGGTCTAGTATTAACAATCATTTTTTCAAATGATTTAAAACGAATTTTAGCAATCTTATTTTCACCTTTAACAGGATTACCTACTAAGGAATTGAATGAAAGTGTGTTACTGAGTATCATTATAGCACTATTTATAGTTTTGTTATTTTTGACTATTTTGATCTATAATTTTAGCTACTCATTGTTATTGAGACGCTATCTTATTTTGAAACGCTATATAGAAGAACACTATACTTAAATAGAGGAGATGAATTTGAATAGAGATCGAATGTTTAAAGTATTAAAAAGTCCATGTACGCCTTATGTTGTGATAGAGTTAATTTATGTAATAGTTGTTATTTGCTTTAATATTAATCTGGGAAATTTAAATAAGCAACTAACACATCATTTTGATATTGATAAAATGATAAATCAGAAAGATGTATCAATTGCGTCTAATGTCATGTCATATGAAAATAATATATCATGGCACTTTTTGTTTTTTGGAATCTTGTTAATTATCATTGGTTTTATAATACCTATATTATTTTCAATGATAAATAAGTCTAGTTATAAGAGTGAGGAAATCAAAAATGTCATTTGGTTCATTATCTTTATAGTCATACTGGTTAATTTCTTTTTAATTGCTTCAATATCGAAATCTCTTTATAGTCCGATTATCATAGCCACTTTAATAGTGTGTGCTGTAGGAGCATTATTGGGAACTCTTACAATCTCTAATAACTAAACAGTAAAAGGCAGCCGTAATGGCTGTTTTTTTGATGAGGAGAATCAAATGAATTTAGATCAACTTAAGCAGGAGCGAGATGAGCTGATTAAAGATAATGAGTGGGCGGATGGCTTAATTAAAAAGAAGGAAGAAGAACTATGGGAAGTGAAAGTGAGAACGATTGCTGCTTCTGAGTTGGCTAGATCAGCATTGGAATCGGCTTTACGTTCCGCAGGTATCGTAGACACCTTTTACGGCCCAGATAACGGAAAGAAATGAAAGGAAATAGAATGAATACACTACCACAAAAACAATTTAAACGAATGAAGCGTGAAGTTGAGGAGGAAACTGCACGAGGGATTGGTTATTTTGAGGGGATTTTAGAACATATCCCTTCTTACCCCTTATCTGAAGCCGTAAAAGAGTTGGCTTTAGCTGGTTGGATTACACCTCATACAGATGTTATCGATGTCCAGAATATGATTGTTACTGAATCTATAAAATGGATGAACTACCAGGACTTCAAAGAAGTCGCTCCCTACTTATTTTCTTACCCTCGAGAGCAACGAGAGAAAGATTTATTGGTTCAACCAGTAAAAATCTCCAGAGAGTACTTTGAGGAATTAAAGGCCAATGCAGAAGAATTATTTCACTTGAAACAAGACTTGCTTCAGGTTAATAATCAATTAGATGCTAAGATCCAGGAATTGGAGATGGATCAGCTACCCAATGGCGATCAGGTCATTGGAGTTGATCCGGAAGCTGAGGAGGTATTGTTACTACGAACTCCAGAAAATGCTCAGGTTGAGGAGTGGGAGGTTCGTAAAGATGGCTTGATTACTGATTATCGTTCCAATCTTTCAGAATATGCTCAAATTGTAGATGCTTTACTTGAAATGGAGAATCCAGAGATCGATACCATTCTTTACGAAGAAGTAATCAACTATTCTAAGAAAACTTGGCCAGATTCAGAACCGATTCAACTTCCAGAAAATATCAAGGAACTATTGAATCAAGAGGGCAAGCTTGATCCCTCATATTATCAAATAGCCCAGTTTGAAACATTAAAACAAGCTTATATTTATGGGATGATTTCACCTAGCTTTCAGGAACATTTCCCTCATTATTCAGACTTTGTTAGGAACTATGTAGAAGATAGGGAACAATATGAGTTTTTCAACTATCGTACAGAAGCTGTTTCATTAGCTCAGGAAATTCTAGTACCACGTTTAGGAGATATTAACCAGATTTTAGACACTAATAATCAGGAGTTAATCATTCAAGAGGTCGTTGGTTATTCTCAAGGAGAAAGCTGGGAACTAGCTTATTTACGGGATACAAAGACGGAAGACAGAGAATCCGTTCGATTCTATCTTGAAAGTGATATTGGAGCTTGGTATAAGGGAAGTTTGACAGAGTTGGCTGTTATCCGCTTTGATGATATTGATTTAGATAAAGGATTTAATGGCCATCAGGAAGCGGTCTATCATATAGATGAGAACTTGTTAGTTCATGATAAGCTAAAACAAGCTCAGCTTCATATTCCTGATTTAAAACGCTTTGTAGAAGCAGAAGAACTTGAGAGAGAACAGACACAAGATATAGTAGCAGAAAAAGAAGATCCAGAATTTTCATTTTAGGGGGATAACAAATGGTGTTAAGCAAAGAAGAAGCCAAAAGATTATCTATTATTTCTGTTGCAGAACAACTAGGTATGGAGTTAAAGCGTACAGGGAGCCATAGCTATAACTGGGTAGAACATGATTCGTTTGTAATAGATACAAAGAAAAATGAATTTTATTGGAACTCAAGAACTGAGTTTGGAGATGTCATTCAGTTAGTTCAAACCATACGAGGTGTTTCTTACAAGGAAGCGATGCATTTTTTAGAAACTGGAGAATTTAAGGCAGTCGATGTAGAAGTTCAGACGGCCACAAAAGAACCTTTTAGCTATCACTTGGAAAGATATGAGCGTCAGGATTTCAGCGCCTCTAGAAGCTATTTGAAGGCACAGAGAGGCCTTTCAGATGATACGATTAACTTCTTTATTAGCCAAGGGAGTATAGCGGAAGCAATTCGAAAAAAAGGAGACTATTTTGAGCCTGTGATTGTCTTTAAGTATAAAGACAACACAGGCTTTTTAGCTGGAGCGAGTCTTCAGGGAATAGTAGAGAATCGGGAGCACTATCCTGAACGTGGACGCCTAAAACAAATTATGAGAAATTCAGACGGACAACTAGGATTTTCAATTGATATCGGAACACCAAAACGTTTGATCTTTGCGGAAGCTCCAATAGATCTAATGAGCTATTATGAGCTTCATAAGGATAGGCTTCAGGATGTCCGCTTAGTAGCTATGGATGGAGTAAAAGAAGGAATCATTAGTAGACGGTTCATGGAATTGTACGCAGAGATAAATGATAAATCCTATCAAATCAATCAGAATACAGGGAAAGCTCTAGAATTAGTAGTCAGAACAACAAACTATTTTAAAGACGGTCAGCATCAGGATATGATTACCTTGGCTGTAGATAATGATATGGCTGGCCATAAATTTATAACTAGTCTGCAGGAAAAGGGGATTCCAGTACAGATTGCGATTCCACCTATCCTTCAGAGAGACCAGGAGAAGGAAGATTGGAATGACTTTCTGAAGGGAGGGAATAACACTCCTAAAGAGTTAGCACATGTTTATACAGTAGATGAAAAGTCCTGGCATTACCAGGGCTTTTTTGAGAAGGAACTAGCTCTTGCAAAAGCGCAGGAGCTAACTACACAGGATGTAAAAGCCTTTGTGTCAGATGTCCAGCTGACAAAGGAGGAAGTACGTCAAAAATATCAAACAATCATTAATCAAGAAAGAGGGAGAAAAGATAGTATGTCGGAATCGTACGAGAATGGAACTAAGTATGAAGCAGAGGATGTACCAAGTAGTCCTAAAAAAGATGACGGATTCGTTATTCAACCAGAAACACAAGCTATAATTGATTCTGGAGAGGTCAAACAATGGGCTGAACATCCCAATATCTACTTTGTAAAAGGGTTACGTCGAGTTGCTTTAGAACTGACAGAAGAAGGAAAATTTGAACAATCATCTCAATATCTCCCTAAAACGGAGGAGGAAAAAGAGGTGGTAAACAAGTTACTGTCCAAACAAAAAAAGCAAGATGAAGTGGTTTTAGAAGATGATCAGAATTCTGTATTGAACATAGATACTAGCAATTTATCTCCAGAAGATGCGGAATGGCTGAAGCAGAACTGGCATAATATTAGCTTCTCAGTAGAACCTAAAAAACAGATGGTCATTGATGCGGATAAAACAGTGACCTATGAAAAGCCTTCCGATCCTGTTGGATATACTTATGAAGCGCAGGAAGAAATTCAGAGCATAGAAAAAGCTCTTGAGAAGTCTCAAGAGCAAAACGTGAATTCAGAGTATCAAAAAAATGAGAGGACCAATGGTAGTCAGGGGTCTTTACAGCCTAAAGCTGAAGGCAGTCCCACACCCGTACCAGAAGTTGGTACCTTTGAACGCTCTGTTACCAGTCGCCCTACGTTATCCTCTCATTTGTTACATTTTAGCATAAATGAAGAGTTTCAGTCAAGTAATGATGGGCACTATCATTCTATTTCCTCGAATGAATTAGCTAAATTGAATCGTCCAATTCGTAGTCAAACGATTCAGAATGCAGCGCAGTATTATTTGGATGAATTGGCTAACTCTAAGATTTATTATGTCACTCCTGATAAGACTGTACAAGTGAATTTTGAAGAGAAGCACTTTATGCACCTAACAGGGATTAAGCCACTTGCACCAGAGCAGACACCTGAAAAAACTTTACATGATTTTGCAGAGGGAAACGGACACTTTGATAATATTCTTTTGGCTAACAATGATGCGGCTTTTGACAAAATCAACGTCCTGTCAGATCTTTCAGTCGCAACAGAAAGTACATCTTTCTATTTTGATGATTTGACTAATCTTAGACGTTATAATGGGCGCTTTGATAGCCTTATAAAGTCTGATGATAAAGATATTATTTTACTGTTTAAAGAGCTGGAAGAAGAAAATTATATTCCAGTATCAGTATTTCAATCTAGAGCAAGACTAGTCAAAGAACTGGAGACGGTAGATAAAACTCCTATTCTCGCTGTATTCCGTGAACGTGATGGACGAATTGAACAGCTATCGATTAACGAGGATTATATTAAGGATGGGGGCAAAGAATTACAATCGATTATGGAAAATAGCTTGTTTGAGGCAATTCAACCAAATGAGATTGACAAAAATAACTACAATGTTCGCCTCCAATGGGCTGAGGAGCGCCCAGATGGGCCTAGATTGCCTTTTAAAGAAACAGAGCTGATATCTTATCAAGACTTTGCTAGAGAGCTTTACAAGGCGAATCAGAGCTTCTATCAGCTACATCAGGAAGGTCAAAAACAAGTGACTGGTGGTTATCCAGAAGCCTATATCTTTCCAACTAAGATCCAGTTTAGTATTTACGCTCCCGATGGTGAACTGATTCAGGATGGTATCCGTTACAATATTGGTGAAGAGATTAATCCAATCGCCCACAAAGAAAGACTTGGTACACGAGAAATGCTAGAGCATCCAGAGTTGATGAAGATAGATGGGGCATTATTCAATCAGTATCATCTGGAGAGATTGGCGAGTGAACTAGATATTTCCCAATTCAGTTACGCTTTGGAAGATATTCCTTATGCAGATCAACTGCTATCTCAACTCCCTTATGGAGATTTAAAAAATAGTCCTATCGGATTTACAGATAGTAGTTACGATAGCCGTCTTGGTTTTATCTCTTTTGATGGAATGGATAGCGTTGAAGTTGAAAATTTGTCTGCTTGGTTTGAGAAGTTGGGAGTTAAAGATTCGCCTCTTGAACAAGTAGCTCTTGTAGAAAAATGGCAAAAAGAAGTGAATGATTTATCAGAAAAAGTTGAACAAACTATTGCCAATGTTCGAGAAGAATTTGAAAAATTACAAGTCAAAGATTCGCAAGAGACACTAGATAATCGATACGAAAAAATTTATCAGTATAACCGAAAAGATGAGAGGGATCGTGATTTGGATGGTGATGGTATTTCCAATTCTGATGAGATGTTGCAAGGAACAGATCCATACAACGGTGCTTCTAACCTTAAAAAACAGGAAGATAGAGAAAGAAGGACAGATGTTGAAGCGGAAACTGGAGCTATTATAACCGATGCAATTGCTACTAAAAGTTCAGAACAAACCATTTCCCAATTAGTCGCAAATAAAGATACAAAAGCTTTATCTGAACACTTGAAAGAGGGAATGAAGAACTATTTAGATTCAGAACAGTTTAAATCATTCTTGGATACGATGAGTAAGTTTCACAACTACTCACTCAACAATATTCATTTGCTGAAGATGCAAAATCCTAATGTTTCCCAAGTTGCTAGTTTTAATAAATGGAAAACAGATTTTGACAGAACAGTTAAAAAGGGTTCAAAAGCTCTGAAGATTTGGGTTCCGTATCAAGTGAAAACTAAGATTTCTGCTAATCAAAATGAGTTGAGTTTTTCTCCATCTGAGAATGAAATGGAAGAGAAGGAAGTCACAGTTACTCGATTCAAGTTAGGGAATGTCTTTGATGTATCTCAAACAGAAGGAAAAGAATTGCCAAAAGCAATTAATGAATTGACTGGAGATGTTAAAGATTATGAAGATTTGTACCGAGCAGCCAAAGCTGTTTCAATGGATAATCAGGTTTCGATCAGTTTTGAAGAAATTAAAAGAGAGAGCACAAATGGTTATTACTCCCCAGATGAAAATCGAATTGTCATTTCAAAAGGATTGAAGGGTCAAGAACAGATTTTAAAAACCATTTTTCATGAAATGGCTCATGCAGATTTACATAGAGGAACCAGTGCCCAATATGGGGACGACCAATATCGTAAGCAAGAATTACAAGCTGAAAGTGTCGCTTATGTCGTAGCTAATCATTTTGGTTTTGATACAAGTAGCTACAGTTTTGGATATTTAGCTATTTGGGCAAAGGATAAAAATGGTTTTGAAGATATGGTAGAACAACTGCAGGTTGTTCAGAAAGAAGCAAAAAGCTTGATTGATAGGATGGATGCTAAGTTAGAATTAGTGAAACATAAAACTGTGACGAAAGATAAGTTTGCTGATAAACTCCAACAGGCAAAAGAAAAATCTGAGCAGTTGGGGAATCAAAAGGCGGAGGCTGTAAAGCAGGTGGAAGAAAAAAAGTCCCTGAGCAACCCTCGATAATGGAGGCATTAGTCCGTAGGAAGAAAAACAAAAAAGGAGAAACGGAAGATGATTGAACATCTAAAACAAGAAACTTTTGATCTTTTAATGGAGATATTTTTTGAGGATGAGGCTACAGATTCGCCAAAAGTGAATGAAGTCAATCAGCACATTTCACGTAAGGAATGTCTATACATTCTTCGTAGAGATATGCGAATTAAAACAAACTATGAGCTAGAAGAAGTAGAAATGTATCCCATTGCACTTAAAGAAATTGAAGGGATGAGTGATGAACGATTTGAACAACTGAAAGACGAAATCCTTAAAATAGAGATGGTTGATACAATGGAGTTTCTACTAGAAGACTTAAAAATTTAGTTAAACTTTTCCCTCGTGATAGAACAAAAATTCCTTCTTGCAGGGATTAGGGGATTGGGGATTTCCCCAAAGATTTAAAAAGTCAAGAATAGTCAGGGATGGCACCCTGACTAACTTTGACCTTTTTAAAAACAGCATTTGGATATCCAAGTGCTATGCTTGCCAGAAGAAAAGGGGACTGAGCCCCTCAATAGAAAATAGCAGAATAGAGGTGTAAGGTTTTGGAAAATGGAGAAAAACGCAAAAGGCCAGTTCAAAAATTAATCAGATTAACTGAGGAAGAAAATCGGTTCATTTCAACAAAGATTGCAGAATCTGGAATGACAAATTTTAATACCTTTGCCCGAATTATGTTGATTATGGGCGAGGTCAAAATTTTAAATTTTGAAGAATTGAAAGAGTTACGTAAGGAAATAAATCGGATAGGGGTCAATATTAATCAGGTCGCAAAAAAAGTAAACGAAGATAATCAGGCTAGTCTAAATGAATTGAGTCAGATTCTTGAATTGCAGAAACATTTGAAAGATACAGTCAGCCAATTTATCCAAATACAGGAAAATCAAACAAAGGGACAGGACAGATGGTTGTAACCAAAGTTTTGCAGATAAAGGGAGTAGCTTCTTTAGGACGGTCTACAAAATATATTGAGGATGAAGCAAAGACGGTCGAACTGACTGATACAAAAAGTTTAAATAATGCTTTACGCTATATTGAGAATCCATCTAAAACGAGTTTCTTAGAACAAGATGAACAGTTTGAATTTCCAGCAGTGGTTAAAGATGGCCGAGTAGTCAAGCAACTTGTATCTACTTATGGAATTACAGACGCTAGTACAGCGACAGAAGAATTTCTTTTGACCAAAAAGAATGCGGCTCAACGAGCAGGGACAAAAGAACGATCTGACATTCACAATTCAAATCGTGTTTTGGCTCACCACATCATCCAATCATTTTCTCCTGAAGATGATTTAAGTCCACAAGAAATTCATGAGATTGGGCGCAAAACGATTCTAGAATTAACTGGCGGACAACATGAATTTGTCATAGCGACTCACATGGATAAGGGGCACATTCATAATCACATCATTTTCAATTCCACTAATTTTGTTACATTAAAAAAGTTTCGTTGGCAGAAAGGAACGAAAAAAAGTTTAGAGAATATTTCAGATAAGTATGCGGATTTAGCTGGAGCTAAAATTCTCAAAGAGAGATTATGGACTAATCGAAAAACGTATCATGCTTACCGAAAGAAAAATTCATTTCGTTATGAAATTAAATCTCGTTTAGATTTCCTTTTAAAACATTCAAGCTCCTTAGAAGATTTCAAGTCTAAGGCACGAGCTTTAAATCTTGAAGTTGATACTTCAGGGAAGGAAATAAAATATCGTTTAACTGATCAGGAACAAACAAGAAATGTGAGGGATCGTACACTGTCCAAAAAAGGAAATTATTCTTTAGAGAAAATTTCTGAGAAAGTGGTTGCTAACGAGGTGACCTTCTCTGTCGATGAAATAAAATCTGAATATGAAAAGATGGTGGCAGAACGAGAAGATGATTTTGAAATGAGAATCACAGTTGAAGAATGGCAGGTGATGGAAGAAACAAAAAATGGGATCTATCTTGAGATGGAATTTGGTATTAGAAATAAGGGAACCATTCTTATTCCAGCTCATCAGATTGAAAAAGCAGAAGATGGCTCTTATGAAATTTTTATCAGAAAAAATGACTTCTACTATTTTGTTAATCCTGAACACGCTGATAAGAATCGTTACATGAAGGGAGAAACAGTTGCTTCCCAGTTGTCGTATGATAATGGAGAAATGGTTATCCGAAAAAATCCTAAAATCTCAACTTTGGATCAGCTTGTTCGTGAATATAACTATCTATCTGCTCATGGAGTGACAGCAGGACAGCAATTTGATGAATTGTTAAATCGTTTTGAAGAAGAACTAGAAGAAGTAGATAACTTACTTGATAAATTAGATCAACGCTTGGGTGAGCTTAATAAAATTCAGTCTGCATTTCTTGCACTGGAATCAAATAATCCTCAAGAAGTGAAACTAGCTATTTCCATTTTGAAAGATTTGAGAGTAGATCCTAGTACTCGTAAAACTGAGATTGATAAACTTATTAAAGAAGCGACCTTTGAGCGTCAGGCTTTGTATCAACGAGTAGAAGCAATTACAAAAGATTATAAGTTACATCAAGACATTGAGAAAAATGTGGAGCAGCGTAAGGAAAGAGAAACATCATTGTAAAAAATAATTATAAATATAAACATAAACATATTTACAAATATAATTATAATGGTATAATAGAAATATAGAAAAAGGATGTAGAAATAGAATGAAGATTATCACATTTGCCGCTATTAAAGGCGGTGTTGGAAAAACAACTTTGACATTTAATTATGGAGAATGGTTGGCTAGAAAAGGGCATAAGGTTCTGTTTATAGATTTAGACCATCAGTGTAATTTGACTCAATGCTACAATATTTACGAAAGTCAGAATACAATTGCTAATGCTTTTAAAGGGGGCGACGTGGATATTAAGCAAGTCAAGAAAAATATTAGTCTAATTCCAGGTTCAGTTCAGCTGGACTCGGTGGAACGAGATCTGGAGAATAGCGATAAGAAAAATATGCTACTTTATCTTTGGCTAGAGGATAACTACGAAAAGAAGAAGCTGGATCAATTTGACTATATTTTGATTGATTGTAGACCAGACTTTGCGACAGCTACTAAAAATGCTGTTGCGGTCAGTCACGCTATTATTAGTCCCTTGACTCCTTCAGAGTTTGGTTATAACGCCAAATTCAATCTATCAACTCGGTTAGAAGCATTCAGAAAGGATGTAATTGACTATCGTACAAGAGAATCATACATTACTGCTGAGTTATATTTCTTAGCAAATATGATTCGACCAAACTACGGATCATCGAGAGAATTACTGGAAGCCCTGGGACTTGAAGCCAAAGAAAAGGGAACAGATAACCTTCTAGGAATTGTACCAGCAAAAGAGTTATTCAATCATTCCACGATTGATAAGGTCTCTATTGCAGATATGGAGGAGAAACCTGAGCTTTACCAAAAACACAAAAAGTTTTTCACTGAGCTGGAGCAGACTTTTTCAAAAATTTATGATACAATATAATTATATTTATAAACACAAATACAATTATAAACATAATTAGAAGGAGATTGTTATGGCATTTACACCAAAAGAAAAAGAAATTTCGCAGATTATCGAAGCAACCCATCAACCTGAGCAAATTTCAGATGTCGCTAATTTTGAAAGTTTTGAACGCAAAAAGCAATTCCAGTTTACTTTGAAGCCAAGTAATCGGAGAAAGTTAGATCAAGTTGCAAAAGCAGCTGGCGCAAAGTCTGCATCAGATTATCTTGATAAGTGGTTGGAAAGTTTACAATAAAAAAACAGATATAACTATATCTGATTGCTACGAGGAGAAATTATGGATTTAATCACGAGACTCTTAGCAGAGAGAGAAGGAAAAGTACATGGTGGTATTTATGATATCACACAGAAACGCTTTGCTTATAATTCTAACCGAATTGAAGGAAGTCGTCTGACAGAAGAGCAGACTAGCTTAATTTATGAGACAAAGACTATCGCAAATATTGATGCAAAAGGAATCAAAATTGATGATTTGGTAGAAATGAATAATCATTTTAAATGTTTTGATTATATCTTAGATACCGTTAACGAGCCACTGACAGAGGACTACATTAAAACACTGCATCGTATTCTAAAAAGTGGAACAAGTTCTGAGCATAACCCGATAGCTCCAGTTGGTCGTTATAAAGTATTGCAAAATGAGGTAGGAAAAATTGCGACAGCTTCTGTTGAACAGACTGAAGATGAGATGCTTTCTTTACTGATTGGTTATGATTTGAAAAAACAAAAAGATTTGAATTACTTAACAAGCTTTCATGCACAATTTGAAAGGATTCATCCTTTCGCAGATGGCAATGGTCGAATAGGTCGATTGCTTTTGTATAAACAGTGCTTGAAGGAAGGAATTACCCCCTTTATTGTGGATGATACGAATAAAGCAACTTATTATTCAGCACTTGAAGCCTTTCAGGTTCACGATAACAGACAGCCATTATTTGATTATTTCCGATCTGAGCAACTTTTTTATACGAATTATCTTAAAAATAAAGGATTTGAAGGAGCTATCAATGATGAGAAAGAGGGGGACTTCATAAAAAAGTCAGATAAATTCTAAGAAAAGGTGCAACAGTTTAAGTAAGAGGAGACAGTCATTCCTAGAAAAGTAGCTATATTTATAAATATAATTATAAATATAAATATAAATATAAATATAAATATAACTGTAATTATAAAATCTATTCTATTAGTTGTGAGATGATGATTCTGACAACTGTCCTGAGCCTGGTTTTTATATTAGGCTTTTATTTTACCTTGAAATAGAAACATTTGAACTTCTGATACTCAACTAAATCACTTTAGTATTTTTCAATAATAAATAGGGCGTTGATTTTAATTTAAAGAAACAGCCTATTTTATTCTTGGAACAAAAATAAATTTGATGACTTGTTTTAAAAATCATACAATTTTCATAAGAATTGAAAGGGAAATGAAAAATTGTATGAAACAATTTGATGAATTGAGATTTAGTAGCCAGGAACAAGAAAAGACGATACAAAATTTTTTAAAGCATATTGAACAGTATGATGAGTCGATAAGCTCCAGTATGAGATCAAAAGGATATCGTTGTAAAAATCAAGCTGAACGTACCGTAGCTTTTACATTTGGAGAAGTGACCTTTTCTAGAAAACGTTGGTATAAGAATGGTGAATGTAGAATACCAGTTGATGAAATGTTAGGATTAGAAAAGAATGTACGTCATTCACAGGAACTATTGTATCAAGCTGCGGTTCTGGCTACAAAACTACCCTATCGTCAGGTAGGAGAGACAATTGAGATGGTTTATAATGTAACTGTCACTAAAGATACCGTCAATAAGGTGGTTAAATTAGCCAATCAATTACTAGAAGAAAAGGATGATTATCGATTTTTTAAAGAAGAGAAGAAGATTGAAAAAATTAAAGCAGATATCATCTACATAGAAGGAGATGGTGTATATGTGAAAACATCTGAAGATGGTTCTGAAAAAAAGAATATGGATTTATCACATTTTGTAGTTCATACAGGTTCTAAACAGATTGGCCCAAATCGTTTTGAGCTAGAAAATAAAAAAGAGCTTATCCGATTGGATAATCGCTTAGCTCGTAGAGAATTGTTAGATTTATTGGAAAATGAATATGAAATTACAAATGAGACTGTACTAGTTACCAATTCTGATTGTGGCAAGGGTTATACTCCACATGTATTTACTGAAATTGCTAAATCATTTAATGTTAAGAGGCATGAGCATTTTTGGGACGAATATCACTTGAACAAAGAAATCAAAGAATTTACAAAGTCTTATCCGAGAGAGTTGAGAGAAGACTTATTTCAAGCTATTAAAGAGCATAATAAGAAATTATTAAGGCGTACACTAGATACTATAGAATCATTGGTTAGTAGTGAAGAAGGACAAGAAAAATTTGAATATTATTCGAGTAGGTTAATGAGGAATTTTCAGTATACGAAACCAGCGGAGATGAGAGGACTTCCAAAGTCAGGTATTGGGATTATGGAGAGCCAGCATCGAAAAATAACTTATAGGATGAAGCATAGAGGGATGTATTGGACAAGTGAAGGTGGGATAGCCGTAGCGAATATGATATTGTTAGAACGTGAAGGAAAATTAAGAGATTTATTTTTTGGAGAATGGAAGAGGGACTATGATAAGTATACTTCATTGGATCATATCAGTGCGGATAGTGTTCGACCTAAAAATGACTCTAAAGACTACAAACTTCCCCGTTTACATAAAAATATAGAAAAGATATTTAAGATGAAATAATTTAAGTGCTAATTTTAACGAAAACACAAATATAAATAAGCAAAAATTTCTAGTGAGATTTGGGCTTTTTTGGCGTGGAATAATTGACATTTATCCTGATTTTGGTATAATAGAGATATAAAAACAACGAAAAAAGGAGTTGGAAATGAGCCTCCAACTCCGCAGAGTAACACAAACCTAACTTGTATTACTCAGTCAACTAAAATGATAGCATAAGAAAAAATCATTGTCAAGGGCTGAGCATACAAAAATGTTTAGCCCTTTCGTGTATCTGCATATATTTATATGGGAATTTAGGATTTCTCAAAAATCACGACACATACGAATAAAAATTAGCTATTGACAATTATCCTATTTTTAGGTATCATATTGTTTGGGCACCTCTTTTAGAGGTCGGGGCTCCCTAGTTCTTAGGGAGCTATTTTTGTTTTTTCAAGAAGTTATCTTCTTGTATTTTAGTTGTGAATCTGGTGCAGTCGTCCCAGATTATTCTTATTAGTAGGGTCTTGTTTTCTATGTCCCCTCGTAGTTAACAAAGCCTTGAGCATTTTAGAAAGAGGAATCTATGTCTACGAAATATATTTTTGTAACTGGTGGTGTGGTATCGTCTATTGGGAAAGGGATTGTGGCAGCGAGTCTGGGCCGTCTCTTGAAAAATCGTGGTCTCAAAGTAACCATTCAAAAGTTTGACCCTTATATCAATATCGATCCGGGAACTATGAGTCCTTACCAGCACGGGGAAGTTTTTGTGACAGATGACGGAGCTGAGACAGATTTGGACTTGGGTCACTATGAACGTTTCATCGATATCAATCTCAACAAATATTCCAACGTGACAACTGGTAAAATTTACAGTGAAGTGCTTCGTAAAGAACGCCGTGGAGAATACCTTGGGGCAACTGTTCAGGTTATTCCTCATATCACAGATGCTTTGAAAGAAAAAATTAAGCGTGCCGCTCTAACGACCGACTCTGATGTCATTATCACAGAGGTTGGTGGAACTGTTGGGGATATTGAGTCCTTGCCATTCCTAGAGGCCCTTCGTCAGATGAAGGCAGATGTGGGGGCGGACAATGTCATGTACATTCATACAACCTTGCTTCCTTACCTCAAGGCTGCTGGTGAAATGAAGACTAAACCAACTCAACACTCTGTAAAAGAATTGCGTGGATTGGGAATCCAGCCAAATATGTTGGTTATTCGTACAGAAGAGCCAGCTGGTCAAGGAATTAAAAACAAACTGGCCCAGTTCTGTGATGTGGCGCCAGAAGCCGTTATCGAATCGTTGGATGTTGAACACCTTTACCAAATTCCATTGAACTTGCAGGCGCAAGGTATGGACCAAATTGTCTGTGATCATTTGAAATTAGACGCACCAGTAGCAGATATGACAGAATGGTCAGCCATGGTGGACAAGGTCATGAACCTCAAGAAACAAGTTAAGATTTCCCTTGTCGGTAAGTATGTTGAGTTGCAAGATGCCTACATCTCAGTGGTTGAAGCCTTGAAACACTCTGGTTATGCCAATGATGCAGAAGTTAAAATCAATTGGATCAATGCTAATGATGTGACATCAGAGAATGTGGCAGAGCTTTTATCTGATGCGGACGGAATCATCGTACCAGGTGGTTTTGGCCAACGTGGTACGGAAGGGAAAATCCAAGCCATCCGTTATGCGCGTGAGAATGATGTTCCAATGCTGGGAGTCTGCTTGGGAATGCAGTTGACTTGTATCGAGTTTGCTCGTCACGTTTTGGGGCTTGAAGGTGCCAATTCTGCAGAGCTTGCACCAGAAACAAAATACCCTATCATTGATATCATGCGTGATCAGATTGACGTTGAGGATATGGGGGGAACCCTTCGCTTGGGACTTTATCCGTCTAAGTTGAAACGAGGCTCTAAGGCAGCAGCTGCTTATCACAATCAAGAAGTGGTGCAACGCCGTCACCGTCACCGTTATGAGTTTAACAACGCCTTCCGTGAGCAGTTTGAGGAAGCAGGCCTTGTCTTCTCAGGAGTTTCTCCAGATAATCGTCTGGTAGAAATCGTGGAAATTCCTGAAAATAAATTCTTTGTAGCGTGTCAGTATCACCCTGAACTTTCAAGTCGTCCAAATCGTCCAGAAGAACTCTACACTGCCTTTGTGACTGCAGCGGTTGAGAACAGCAATTAGCAAAATCAGAACCTTTGAGAATAATCTCAGAGGTTTTTTGCTTGCATATTTAGGATATGAGTTGCAAATTAAAAACATAGTGATATAATTAACATAAAAAATCCTAAGGAGGATCTACAATGAAAAAAATCACACTATTTGGTTTGTCTCTAGCAGGTCTAGCTTTACTGACTTTTCCTCATTCAGGGCAGGCATTTGAGCTTAAAGAAGAATGGGTTGTTAAGTGTGGGGTGCAGTATCAAGATGGCAAGATTCTTCGGTTTAACAATGGTCATGAAGTGGATATCAAAGTCTTGGATTTGCCAAAAACCGAGAAAATTGAGTGGACGGTTAGTCTCGATGGTCAAGATCAGACAGTCAATTTCCTAGGTCAAGAAAAGGACAAGTCTATGATCGGGGAAGAAGGGCGTTACCTGAATTTCTATGTTCCATATGGCTATAGAGGAGATATCAAGGTAGAAGCTAAGAGCGGAAACGAAGTGAAGACCTGGTCCACTAAAGTGGTTGACGATGTACATCATGAAGGTGGAAAGAGAGGCTACTACCGTATTGAAGAATCCAATGATCAATACACTTACCTCGATGCTAAATGGGATTATCAAACTAAGACTTACACTGCTACCTTACCAGAGACTGTTAATGGTCAAAAAGTTTTTGCTTGGGCAAATTATGATAATGACGAGTTGAAACTTGAAAAACTAAAGTCTGTCAGTCATAAATATGATGATGGAGGATCTTTCAAAGAACTTTATCCAATTGTAAAAGCAGAAAGCTGGTTAAAATCAAACCAAAACTGGTACTATCAAAAACAAGGTCAATTAGTACAGAATGCTTGGGTTAAAGACAAGGGAACTTGGTACTTTATGAATGATAAAGGAGTCATGTTCAATCAAACTTGGCTTTATCAAGGTAGCAACTGGTATGCCTTTAAATCATCAGGAGCCATGATTGCGAGTGACTGGCTTTATGATCAAGGCAAGTGGTACTATTTATCAACTTCAGGAGCCATGAAAGCAAGCACTTGGGTTTATGATAAGGGAGAATGGTATTATGTAAGTTCTTCTGGTGCCATGCTAGCGAATGATTGGGTCAAAGATAATGGTAAGTGGTATTATCTAGCTTCATCAGGTAAGATGCTTCGCAATACCTACACACCTGATGGTTACTACGTTGGCAACTCAGGCGCCTGGCAGTAAGAATAATACTCTTCGAAAATCTCTTCAAACCACGTCAGCTTCATCCACAACCTCAAAACAGTGTTTTGAGCAACCTGCGGTTAGCTTCTTAGTTTGATCTTTGATTTTCATTGAGTATAAGAAGTCCTTTTCCTTAAAGGAAGGGGCTTTTTACTTGCGTTTTTGCTACTTCCTCATTTGTCCTAAAGTCTTTTTTGTGTTAAAATGAATGGTATGAAAGCTAAAAAAATGTGGATGGCAGGTCTGGCTCTGCTTGGTATTGGGAGCCTTGCCCTTGCTACGAAAAAAGTTGCAGATGACCGTAAGCTCATGAAGACTCAGGAAGAGTTGACAGCGATTGTGCGAGACCATTTTTCAGACATGGGGGAAATTGCGACCCTCTATGTTCAAGTTTATGAAAGCAGTCTAGAGAGCTTGGTTGGCGGTGTCATTTTTGAGGATGGCCGTCATTATACCTTTGTCTATGAAAATGAAGACTTAGTCTATGAGGAGGAAGTCTTATGATACAACCAGCAAGTTTAGAAGAATTGGCATCTTTAGTAGAAAAAGATGGCAAGAAGGTTTTCCTTTTTGTGGCGGACTGGTGTGGCGATTGCCGTTATATTTATCCTGCCTTGCCAGAAATTGAGGAGACCAATCCAGAGTTCACCTTTATTCGAGTGGACCGAGACCAGTATATGGATTTGGCCAAACTCTGGGATGTATATGGAATCCCTAGCCTTGTTGTTCTAGAAAAGGACAAGGAAATTGGTCGTTTTGTTAATCGCGACCGTAAAAGCAAGCAACAAATTAACGACTTTTTAGCAGGACTGAAATAGGAGAAAAAGGAAACAATGATTTTTACATATAACAAAGAACATGTCGGTGATGTCCTTATGGTCATCGCGAAGAATAGCGGAGATGCCAAACTGGATGTAGAACGCAAAGGCAAGGTAGCCCGTGTTTTTCTAAAAGAGAATGGAGAAACAGTAGCTTGGAATATTTTCGAAGTTTCAAGTTTGTTTGAAATTGCAGAGCGCGGTCAAGTCTTTTTGACAGATGAGCAAGTCGCTCGTTTGAACCAAGAGTTGCAGGCGGAAGGTTTTAAAGAAGAAATTATCAATGATAAAGAGCCTAAGTTTGTTGTTGGTGAGATTGTCGAGATGGTAGCTCATCCAGATAGTGACCACCTTAACATCTGCCAAGTTGCAGTCGCAAGTGACAAGAATGTACAAATCGTTGCAGGAGCACCTAATGCGCGTGTCGGGTTGAAGACCATTGTAGCTCTTCCAGGAGCTATGATGCCCAAAGGCAATCTCATTTTCCCAGGCGAACTTCGTGGTGAAAAGAGTTTTGGAATGATGTGCAGTCCTCGTGAATTGCATCTGCCAAATGCTCCGCAAAAACGTGGTATTATTGAATTATCAGAAGACCAAGTTGTCGGAACTCCATTTGACCCAGCGAAGCACTGGACTGCCTAAGAAGTTGTTAGTATCTGATAGAGCAGCTAGAAGGAAATAAGATGGCAAAAAATGTAGTGATTACTGGAGCGACCTCAGGAATCGGTGAAGCGATTGCGCGTGCTTATATGGAGCAGCGTGAGAATGTCGTTCTAACCGGACGCCGGACAGATAAACTAGAAGCTCTTAAGGCGGAGTTTGCAGAAGCCTTCCCAAATCAAAAAGTCTGGACCTTTCCACTAGATGTCACGGATATGACCATGGTAAAGACTGTCTGCTCTGATATTCTAGAAACGATAGGTCAGATTGATATTCTGGTCAACAATGCCGGACTGGCTCTAGGTTTAGCACCTTATCAGGACTATGAAGAGTTGGATATGCTGACCATGTTGGATACCAATGTCAAAGGTTTGATGGCTGTTACTCGCTGTTTCTTGCCAGCAATGGTAAAAGCTAATCAAGGACAGATCATCAACATGGGGTCGACCGCAGGAATCTATGCCTATGCGGGTGCCGCTGTTTACTCAGCCACCAAGGCAGCAGTTAAGACCTTTTCAGATGGTCTGCGAATTGATACCATCGCAACGGATATCAAGGTGACGACCATTCAGCCTGGAATTGTCGAAACAGATTTTTCTACAGTGCGTTTTCACGGTGATAAAGAGCGGGCTGCGTCCGTTTACCAAGGAATAGAAGCCTTGCAAGCTCAGGATATTGCAGACACAGTAGTCTATGTGACCAGTCAACCTCGTCGTGTGCAGATTACAGATATGACCATTATGGCCAATCAACAGGCGACAGGTTTCATGGTTCATAAAAACTAAAAAATTTTCTCGAAAAGTTACAAATTTCTGTAACTTTTTTTGATTTCCTACGAATAGATAAGTAGGAGGAAGAAAATATGTATAATAAAGTTATCTTAATCGGACGCTTGACGTCTACACCAGAATTGCACAAAACCAACAATGACAAGTCAGTAGCGCGAGCGACTATTGCAGTCAACCGTCGTTACAAAGACCAAAATGGGGAGCGTGAAGCTGATTTTGTCAATATGGTCCTTTGGGGCAGACTAGCAGAAAGCTTGGCCAGCTACGCAACTAAAGGTAGTCTCATTTCAGTGGATGGAGAATTACGTACCCGTCGTTTTGAGAAAAATGGTCAAATGAACTACGTGACCGAAGTACTTGTTACAGGATTCCAACTCTTGGAAAGTCGTGCCCAACGTGCTATGCGAGAAAATAACGCAGGGCAGGATTTGGCAGATTTGGTTTTGGAAGAGGAAGAATTGCCATTTTAAGCATTAAAAAGTCTGAGTTGCTCTCAGGCTTTTTATCTTGCGAAAGTCAGACTTTTTTCTTGACTATTTCTGACCAAGTGATACAATAGAACTATGATTTAGCACTCAGGTATAAAGAGTGCTAATACTATCTATCTCATTATGGAGGAAATCAGATGTTGAAACCATTAGGGGACCGTGTGGTCTTAAAAGTAGAAGAAAAAGAACAAACTGTTGGAGGCTTTGTCCTTGCTGGCTCAGCCCAAGAAAAAACCAAAACAGCTCAAGTTGTAGCTACTGGACAAGGTGTTCGTACCTTTAACGGTGACTTGGTTGCTCCAAGTGTTAAAGCTGGAGACCGTGTCTTAGTTGAAGCCCACGCAGGTCTTGATGTCAAAGACGGCGATGAAAAGTACATTATCGTAGGCGAAGCTAACATCTTGGCAATCATTGAAGAATAGAAGGAGAAAGTAAGTATGTCAAAAGGAATTAAATTTTCATCAGATGCCCGTTCAGCTATGGTCCGTGGTGTCGACATCCTTGCAGACACTGTTAAAGTAACCTTGGGACCAAAAGGCCGTAACGTTGTGTTGGAAAAATCATTTGGTTCACCCTTGATTACCAATGACGGGGTGACCATTGCCAAAGAAATTGAGTTGGAAGACCATTTTGAAAATATGGGTGCCAAATTGGTATCAGAAGTAGCTTCAAAAACCAATGATATCGCAGGTGACGGGACTACAACTGCAACTGTTTTGACCCAAGCAATCGTCCGTGAAGGAATCAAAAACGTCACTGCAGGTGCCAATCCAATCGGCATTCGTCGTGGGATTGAAACAGCAGTTGCTGCAGCAGTTGAAGCCTTGAAAAATAATGCCATCCCTGTTGCCAACAAAGAAGCTATCGCTCAGGTTGCTGCCGTATCTTCTCGTTCTGAAAAAGTCGGCGAATACATCTCTGAAGCAATGGAAAAAGTTGGCAAAGATGGGGTCATTACCATCGAAGAGTCACGTGGTATGGAAACAGAGCTTGAAGTCGTAGAAGGAATGCAGTTCGACCGTGGTTATCTTTCACAGTACATGGTGACAGATAGCGAAAAAATGGTGGCTGACCTTGAAAATCCATATATCTTGATTACCGACAAGAAGATTTCCAATATCCAAGAAATCTTGCCACTCCTAGAAAGTATTCTCCAAAGCAATCGTCCACTCTTGATTATTGCGGATGATGTAGATGGTGAAGCTCTTCCAACCCTTGTATTGAACAAGATTCGTGGAACCTTCAACGTGGTAGCAGTTAAGGCACCTGGCTTTGGGGACCGTCGTAAAGCCATGCTTGAAGATATCGCCATCTTGACAGGCGGAACAGTTATCACAGAAGACCTTGGTCTTGAGTTGAAAGATGCGACAATTGAGGCACTTGGTCAAGCAGTGAGAGTAACTGTGGACAAAGATAGCACGGTTATCGTAGAAGGTGCTGGAAATCCTGAAGCGATTTCTCATCGTGTTGCTGTTATCAAGTCACAAATCGAAACCACAACATCTGAATTTGACCGTGAAAAATTGCAAGAACGCTTAGCAAAATTGTCAGGTGGTGTAGCGGTTATTAAGGTCGGAGCCGCAACTGAAACTGAGTTGAAAGAAATGAAACTCCGCATTGAAGATGCCCTCAACGCTACTCGTGCAGCTGTTGAAGAAGGAATCGTTGCAGGTGGTGGAACAGCCCTTGTAAATGTTATCCCAGCCGTGGCTGATTTGGAATTGAAAGGAGACGAAGCAACAGGCCGCAATATTGTTCTCCGTGCCTTGGAAGAACCTGTTCGTCAAATCGCCCACAATGCAGGATTTGAAGGCTCTATCGTTATCGATCGTTTGAAAAATGCCGAGCTTGGTACAGGCTTCAACGCAGCAACTGGTGAGTGGGTTAATATGATTGATCAAGGGATTATCGATCCAGTTAAGGTTAGTCGTTCAGCCCTACAAAATGCAGCATCTGTAGCTAGCTTGATTTTGACAACAGAAGCAGTCGTAGCCAATAAACCAGAACCAGCAGCCCCAGCTCCAGCAATGGATCCAAGCATGATGGGCGGTATGATGTAAGATTTCTATAGAAAAGAACTTATAAAAAACACAAAAGGAGGGAATGGCTATTCCTCCTTTTTATGCTATTCACTTCTAAATTGATTTGAGCTCTCCTAACTTATATGATAAAATAAGACTAGAAAAAGGAGAAGAACATGATCGATGTAGAAGAAATTCTGAGCAAGATGAACCCCAATCAGAAGATTAATTATGACCGTGTCATGCAGAAGATGGTACAAGTATGGGAGAAAAATGAGCAACGGCCAACCATTCTCATGCATGTTTGCTGTGCCCCTTGCAGTACCTATACTCTAGAATATTTGACCAAGTATGCAGATGTGACCATCTATTTTGCCAATTCTAATATCCATCCTAAGGCAGAATACCATAAGCGGGCTTACGTTACCAAGAAATTTGTTAGTGATTTCAATGAGCGAACTGGCAATAACGTTCAATACCTAGAAGCTCCCTACGAACCAAATGAATATCGAAAATTAGTTAGGGGACTAGAGGAGGAGCCTGAAGGTGGCGACCGTTGTAAGGTTTGCTTTGACTACCGACTGGATAAGACGGCGCAAGTGGCTATGGACTTGGGATTTGACTACTTTGGCTCAGCTTTGACCATCAGTCCTCATAAGAATTCTCAAACCATCAACAGCATCGGAATCGATGTGCAAAAAATTTATACAACCCACTATCTTCCAAGTGATTTCAAGAAAAATCAAGGCTACAAACGTTCGGTAGAGATGTGTGAAGAGTATGACATTTACCGTCAATGTTATTGTGGATGTGTCTATGCAGCCCAGGCTCAGAATATTGATTTGGTTCAGGTTAAGAAAGATGCCACGGCTTTCTTGCTGGATAAGGATGTTGAAAAAGACTATTCCCACATCAAATTTACTGTCACTAAATTAGATATATAAATGAAAACTTGCCTCAAGGTAGGTTTTTTGCTAGTAGAAAAGCGATAGACAGAAATTGTTGGACCAATCTTTGAATTTCTAGTCCAAGGATTGTGAGTCTTCAACAAGCCTTGGACTCTTAAAAAAATGAAGTTTTGCTCAAACGAGCTTTTTAAATTAAAACGAGCAATTATCAGTTCAAATCTGTTTCAAAAGAAGAACGGATAAATTAATCGATGCTTTGTTTTTGAGTTAGGAAGTTAAGCATGCCAAACTGAGTCGTAGGAATAAATTTCTTTATAGAAATGTGTTACAACTCTGCTATAACGGAATATTCCTTTTTTGCATTTATACAACTTATTTAACACTATCTTTATTCTTGTGATATAATGTCAAATTATAGAGTGGAGGTCATTTAAAATGATTGATAAAGTAATTGAACAATATAAAAGTCATGATAATCTTGATATTCGAGTAGAATTGCATAAGAAGTATTCAAAAAATAAATTGGGATTCAATAATTGGATATTTTCTAACTACCAAATCACTGATGAAGTAAAGGTTCTAGAATTGGGATGTGGTACAGGAGAACTTTGGAAAAGTAATAGTGATTCTATAGATAAAATGAAGCAGTTGGTTGTTACAGATTTTTCTAAAGATATGGTAAAAACAACGAAGTCAGTAATTGGAAATAGAGACAATGTTAACTATGAAATAATTGATATTCAAAAGATTTCTTTTGAGAATGTAACGTTTGATATTGTTATTGCTAATATGCTTTTACATCATGTGAATGATATTCCTAAAGCTCTCTCTGAGGTGAATAGGGTCTTAAAAAACGGAGGAATTTTTTACTGTGCTACATTTGGTGAAAATGGAGTTGTAAATTATTTGGCAAGTTTATTTAAAGATGAGGTTAATCAAGATTTAGAAAATAAAACGTTTACTTTACAAAATGGTAAAAGGTACCTGAGCAAGTATTTTAACTCTGTCGATACATTACTCTATGATGATGAGTTGCAGGTAACTAGTATAGATGACCTAGTTAAATACATCCAATCCTTTAAAGGAATTTCAGAAATAGGTTCACTAGAAGAGGAAATAATACGTAAAAGATTGGAAAGTGAGTTTAATAATGGTATGTTGATCATTCCTAAAGAATATGGTATGTTTATCGCTCGAAAAGAAAGTTAAGGGAACGAAAGTGTGAAAAATTATGGAGAAGCTTTTCGATATTTTAGAAAATTAAACGGATATTCTTTAGAGTCTGCTGCAGCTGATTCTATATCAAAATCTCAACTTTCTAGATTTGAAAGGGGAGAAAATGAAATTTCTCTTTCAACATTTTTTGAATTATTATCAAATATCAATGTTTCGATAGAGAATTTTTGTAATCACCTAGAACATTATAAAAGAACGGAGCTTGATGATTTTTTGGTTAATTTATCTCCAAATTTTTATAGTTTGAATATTAAAGGATTGGAGGTAATAAAAAATGAGCAACAAAAGCTTTTTGAGAAGAGTGGGGAAAAAACTCATAAAATAAATACAATTATGGTTCAGGGATTATTAAATCAGATAGATTGTAATCATGTAGTTAGTAGAGATGATCTAAATTTAGTATATGACTATTTATTCCAGAAGGAACGATGGGAGTCCTATGAGATAACGCTGATTGGTAATTTATATCATCTTTTTGAAATAGATTATATTTACATGGTCGGAAAAGAAATACTAGAGCGTACACATTATTACGAAAAAATCGGCAAGAATAGAAATTTAGTTGTGTCAGCTTGTTTAAATTTTTGGTTCTGTTGCCTTGAAAATTCACATCTAATATATGCAGACTACTTTGAAATGAAATTAAAAAAATTATTAAAAGATGACACAAAAGTTTTTGAAAAATCTACATTCAAATTTGTAGAAGGATATAAAATATATCTGACTGAATCTAAAGAATCTGGAATTAAACAAATGAACAATGTCATAAAATATTTTGAGTTTATTGAATCTAAAAGTATTGCTTTATATTTTCAAAAACGATTAAATGAGTTGGTAGATTAAATAGGATTTTCTCCGTCAAGATATTATTTTTTAAATGTTGTACTAAATGATTGATGCTATGTGAAAATACAAAAAATAAATTATTTGATACGAAGTTGACCTGTATTTTAATACTAATCATCTCCGTATTTTTGTATTAAACGATATAAGTTTATTGTAAATTTACAAGTAACAAAGACATTAAAAAATATCAGTATGTCTATTTGTTTTATATATTTCGCGAATTCTGCATAAATCTCTTTCTAGTAATGTGTTGTAACTCTACTATAATGGGTTTATTCCTTTTTTGTATCTACACAACTTATTTTACACTATCAAAAAAACAAGGTCAGGATTTTGTTCCTGACCTTTGACAACTTTACCGATTCTTTAGTTCTACATAGCGCTTGTACCAAATGTTTACATAGGCTTCTGAGAAAGGACCTCGTCCATTGTTAATCCAATCAACAAGAATTTTGACATGTTCTTTTAAAATATAGTCCAAGTCATCAGAATAATTCATTTTGCGTTTGTGACGCTCATACTCCTCAACGTCCAAGAGACGTTTCTCTCCATCTGTAAAAATTTTAACATCCAAATCATAATCAATATACTTCAGTGCTTCTTCATCCAGATAGTAGGGGCTAGCTATATTGCAATAGTAGGAAATTCCATTATCGCGAATCATGGCAATGATATTAAACCAATATTTCTTGTGAAAGTAAACAATAGCCGGTTCTCGAGTGACCCAACGACGACCATCACTTTCGGTAACCAGTGTATGATCGTTGACACCAATAATGGCGTTTTCTGTTGTTTTTAGTACCATGGTGTCCCGCCAAGTTCGGTGGAGACTCCCATCATGCTTATAACTTTGAATTGTAATAAAGTCGCCTTCTTTTGGAAGCTTCATAACTAACCAACTTTCTACAATTTATAAGTTTATCGTTTACTATTGTACCATAAAATTACCTAAAATCTGTGAATTTTACATGAAAATATTAAAGATATTCTCTGAGAGCGCTTGCTATATCCGAAAAATCGTAGCCCTTTCGTGCTAAAACTTGGGTTAAACGCTGTTTAAGTTCGTATCCTTCATATTTTCGGGCATACTTAGCATATTGCTTATCAAGTTCCCTGAAGATGAGTTCCTGAGTCGTTTCTTTGTCAACTTGACTATCCAACTCGTCAAAGGCACTTTTAGCATCAGGGTAAGAGAAGCCCTTGTTGGTCAAGTTCTGGATAATCTTATCTTGCAAGGCACGAGCTGGAAGTTTTCCTTCATATTTTTTCAATAGTTTATTAGCTACACGTTGAGCAACTTCCGAAAAATCAAATTCTTTTAAAATCTCTACTATAGTAGATTTTGAAATCCCTTTTTGTGTTAGTTTCTGAGTCAGTACATAAGGCCCCTTGTCTCCTGAAAGTTGATTAGCATTGATGATAGCATAAGCGTACTGGCTATCATTAATCCACTTATCTTCTTTAAGATTAGCAATGACTTGAGAAACGGTGTTTTCATCAATATCGTATTTTTTCAGATATTCTCTGACTTCTTTTTCAGTGCGAGCTTTAAAGGATAGATGGTAGAAGGCTAGACTCTTACCGTAAGAAAATTTGGCAAAGTCCTGAATCTCTTTCAATTCTTCTTGGCTTATCACCTTATCTCTAGATAACATAAAACGAACAATTGTGTCTTCGGTGATATAACATTTATCGTCATTATCAAGCTCCATCAGATAGAGTCTTTTTTTCTTTTCAAGTTTTGTGATTTTCATAGTTCTATTATAACTCAAAATGTGATAAGATAGGGGTATGAATCTGAAAGTGAAACAAAAAATACCATTAAAAATCAAGCGCATGGGAATTAATGGTGAGGGAATCGGCTTTTATCAAAAAACCTTAGTCTTTGTACCCGGTGCTCTCAAAGGAGAAGATATCTATTGTCAGATTACTTCTATTAAACGCAACTTTGTTGAAGCAAAATTACTAAAGGTCAACAAGAAGTCTAAATTCCGTGTTGTGCCAGCTTGTACTATTTACAATGAATGCGGAGGCTGCCAAATCATGCACCTGCATTATGATAAGCAACTGGAGTTCAAGACGGACTTACTTCACCAAGCGCTAAAAAAATTTGCCCCTGCAGGATATGAAAATTATGAAATCCGCCCGACGATTGGAATGCAGGAACCCAAGTACTATCGTGCTAAGTTACAATTTCAGACTCGAAAATTTAAAAATCAGGTCAAGGCAGGTCTGTATGCACAAAACTCTCATTATTTGGTAGAGTTGAAAGACTGCCTAGTACAAGATAAGGAAACCCAAGTGATTGCTAATCGTCTAGCGGAATTACTTACTTTTCACCAAATTCCGATCACGGATGAGAAAAAAGTTCTAGGTGTTAGAACGATAATGGTTCGACGAGCAAGAAAGACTGGACAGGTTCAGATTATTATTGTTACAAATCGTCAGCTTAATTTAACTCAACTAGTAAAAGACTTGGTTAAAGATTTCCCAGAAGTTGTGACAGTAGCTGTGAATACAAATACAGCTAAAACCAGTGAGATTTATGGCGAAAAGACAGAGATTATCTGGGGAGAAAAGAGTATTCAAGAAGGTGTACTCGATTATGAATTTTCACTATCTCCTCGTGCTTTCTATCAACTAAATCCTGAACAAACAGAAGTTCTTTATAACGAGGCGGTAAAAGCCTTGGATGTAAATAAAGAAGACCATTTGATTGACGCTTATTGTGGAGTTGGAACGATTGGATTTGCCTTCGCAAAGAAAGTTAAAACACTAAGAGGTATGGATATTATTCCAGAAGCCATTGAAGATGCCAAGCGAAATGCTAAAAGAATGGGTTTTAACAATACTCATTATGAAGCTGGAACCGCAGAAGAGATTATTCCTCGTTGGTATAAGGAAGGCTACCGAGCAGATGCTCTGATCGTAGATCCACCACGTACAGGTCTGGATGACAAGTTATTAGATACAATTCTTACCTATGTACCAGAAAAAATGGTCTATATTTCTTGCAATGTTTCGACCTTGGCTCGTGACTTGGTGAGGTTAGTAGAAGTCTATAATCTTCATTATATCCAGTCGGTCGATATGTTCCCGCATACAGCTCGGACTGAAGCTGTTGTAAAATTAATTAGAAAAGTTTCAAAAAGTAGTTGACAAAGTATGAAAAGTGGGTATAATAGTAAGAGT